>CAZAKC010000095.1:1985-7249 GCA_964485655.1 uncultured Desulfobacteraceae bacterium | reverse complement strand
AGAAGCAGCCGATTTGGCTTCCTGAGCGTCTTGGACGAGCCTCACTCCCCCACCCTTTCCCCTGCCCCCGGCATGGACCTGTGCCTTAACCACCCATGGGGGGCCGGGTATTTCCTCTAATGCGTCTGGCAATTCTTCAAGTGAAGTCAAGAGCCTGCCCCGTGGAACGGGTATCGCCGCCTTCCTGAATAAATCTTTTGCCTGGTATTCGTGTAGTTTCATTTAAATTTGCCCCTTTGAGTCTTAATAGTATTAGCCCGCATATTTATTCTGCGCTGAGAGAATTGTCAATGTTTTACCAGAATAAGGCGTACACGCCTCCCCCCCCCCAGCCGTTGGCCCTTAACCTGGATCAAATTTATCGCCAACGCTTCCCGAAACCACACCTATGGGCTCGAACAATTTTATATCCGAGCTCTAACGAGCACGAAGAACGTCATCTTGGTTGACTGTGGGGGAAGAAAGCTGTAAGCTTTTGTAAATTCAAAGGATTATAAAAGACAATGCTAAGATTCATCCCCCTTGGCGGCCTGGGCGAAATAGGCCTCAATATGATGGTATTTGAATACGCAGACCGCATGGTCGTGGTTGACGCTGGTCTCATGTTCCCTGAAGATTTTATGCCAGGTGTTGACTTGGTGATCCCGGATTTTCATTTCTTGCGAGAACACGCGGAAAAGCTTACAGCTCTCATCCTTACTCATGGCCATGAAGACCACATCGGCGCGGTCCCTTTTCTATTGCGAGAGTTTCAGCTTCCTATTTACGGCACCAGCTTCACGCTTGAACTTCTAAAGGAAAAATTGATGGAGCATGGGCTCCTTGCCCGTGCGGAGCTTAATAAGGTCTGTGCAGGCCAATCCCTGGTGATTCGGGACTTTAATATCGAGTTCATCAGGGTGAGCCATAGTATAGTAGACGGGGTGGGACTTGCTATTCAGACACCCGAGGGAACCATCATTCATTCGGGAGATTTTCGTATAGACCCCACTCCTGTTGATGGCCACGTCACGGATCTGGTGAGATTTGCACATTATGGTGAAAGAGGGGTTCTTGCCTTGCTATCTGACTCTACCAATGCTGAAAAGGAAGGGTTTACCCTTAGCGAGCAGGACGTGAGCAAAACCCTCGAAGAATTTTTCCAGACATCCCAAGGCCGCCTTATCATAGCTGTATTTGCGTCCAACATTACCCGTATACAGCAAGTCATCAGCCTCTCACTAAAGTATGGCCGAAAAATAATGTTCAGCGGCAAGAGCATGCTCACCAATGTGCGAATCGCCAAGAGGGAAGGATTCCTCAGCTTCCCCGAAGACGAAGAAATTGGAGAAAAGCAAATCGATCAATTTCCTGATAATCAGATTGTAATTGTTACCACAGGTAGCCAGGGTGAACCCATGTCTGCACTCGCCCGCATGGTCCAGGGAGCCCACAGAAATATTAAGATAAAGAGAGGAGACACTGTAATATTGTCCTCCAGATTCATCCCTGGCAATGAAAGGGCCATAACCAGTGTGATTAATAATGTTTACAAACAGGGCGCAGAAGTAATTTACGAGAAGGTCTCTGATATCCATACTTCTGGACATGCCAGGAGAGAGGAGCTCAAAATGCTCCTGGGACTTGTAAAGCCCAAGTATTTCATCCCAATCCATGGGGAAGTCAGGCATCTGGTACGTCACATACAGTTAGCTGAAGACATGGGATATACCAGTGATCGTCTACTTCTTGCCACCAACGGCTCTGTTGTCTGTTTCCAAAACGGTGTAGCATCAATTAACGGCACCGTGCCCACAGGTCGTATTCTGGTTGATGGAAAGGGTGTAGGAGATATTGGTGATTCTGTTCTGAAAGACAGGAGAAAATTGAGCGAAGATGGCGTGGTAATAGTCCTGCTCGCGATGCGCCGGGAAACAGGGGATATCGTTTATGGGCCCGACATAATATCAAGGGGTTTTGTCTTCGAAGAACAATCCCATTATATCTTGGAAGACGCAAAAGAAGTAGTCACGGAAGTCCTTGATCAACAGCGGGAGGAATTGTATAAGGATCAGCCAACTGTTACTGCAGAGATAGAAAGGCGACTCAAGAAATTCTTTTATAGCGTTATTGAAAGAAAGCCAATGATACTACCGCTCTTGGTTCATGTATAGCTTTACGCGGTAGGCGTGAGGCAAGAGGCTATGGCATAAAAATAAACCACATTGGCGGCTGTAGGCCGAAACCGAGCAGGCGCAAAGGACTAAAGGTGCGGAAGAGCAGTAGCGATAAACATCCGATTCGTCATGAGATCTGTGGGATTGTGGCCATGCTTCTGTCAATCTTTGTGGGAGGAAGCTTGCTCTCTTTTCATCCCTCTGATCCTCTGATTTGGAATGTAAGTGGCCCATTGGGAAATTATAAGAACCTCTTTGGGACCATAGGTGCACACCTTTCTGGCGCGCTGTTTCTTGTTCTCGGGTTTTCTTCCCTCTGGTTCGTACTCATAGGGATGGGATGGGCGATAATATCCTTCAAGGGTGAGGAGTCCGGTTCACTGCTGGGCACTGCCCTTTCCCTGACTTTTCTTGTACTCACCACGGCCGCATTGCTCAACCTCGTTTTGTCCAGACCCGTCTCGTTTCATGGCGGGCATCTTATGGCAGGTGGACTCGTCGGGTTTTATGTCTCCCATTTCTTAAAAGACCTGGTCAATACCTTTGGCTCCTATTTGCTCCTGGGGGCTCTTTTCCTAATCTGCCTAATGTATATCACCCATCTTTCGCTCAAGTGGATTTTCTCCACACTCTGGGGATGGACCATGTGGCTGTCAAAATCCATCACTCTGGTCTTGAACAAGAGAAAAGCCAAAAGGCAAAGGGCAATAAAGACAAGGCAAGCCAAGAAGAAAATTAGATCCAGACCCAAGGTGCGTGTAGTAGTTCCGCCACCGCCATCTAAAAAGGAGCCAGAGCAAGCGTCCTTCCCCTTCATGACTGAAGGAGGCCAATTCAAATTACCTCCCCTTGATCTGCTGCAAGATCCTCCGGAGCAAACCGCCGTGGATATCCAGCAAGAAAGCCTTGAGATGAACGCCAAACTGCTGGAAAAGAAACTGGCCGACTTCGGGGTACAAGGCGAAGTGGTGGAAATTCTTCCGGGTCCTGTCATCACCATGTATGAATTCAAGCCGGCACCGGGGATAAAGATCAGCAAGGTGGCGGGGCTCTCCGATGATTTGGCCCTTGCTCTCAGGGCGCCAAGCATCCGAATCGTTGCCCCCATACCCGGCAAGGCTGCCATCGGAATAGAAATCCCCAATAGTAAGAGACACACAGTTTACCTAAAAGAGGTCCTGGCAAGCTCGGAGTTTAAGAACAGCCGCCACAGGCTTCCCATTGCCCTAGGCAAAGACATCACGGGCAACCCGGTGATAACGGACCTTACAAAGATGCCCCACCTCCTGGTTGCAGGTGCTACCGGGTCGGGAAAAAGTGTCTCCATTAATACGATGATAAACAGCATTCTCTTCAAGATGGGACCGGAAAAGGTTCGGTTCCTGATGATCGATCCAAAACGAATTGAGTTATCTGTCTATCACGACATCCCTCACCTGATGTACCCCGTTATCACTAAGCCCAAGGAAGCCACAAAGGTGCTGAGATGGGCCGTGGATGAGATGGAAAGACGCTATATGATTCTTTCAGATCGAGGCTATCGAAATATCGAAACTTACAACAAGGGAATATTGAAGGCACCTAAAAGCAAAGCTCAAGCCTTACAGGAAGGACAAGACAGGCCTTTTCCGTACATTATACTGGTCATTGATGAACTGGCAGATCTGATGATGGCCTCATCCCGGGAAGTGGAAGAAGCAATAACGCGCCTGGCCCAGATGGCAAGAGCCGCTGGTATTCATCTTATTATTGCTACCCAGCGCCCTTCAGTGGATGTAATTACCGGAATCATTAAGGCTAATTTTCCGGCGCGCATATCTTTCCAGGTTACCTCCAAGGTGGACTCCCGCACAATACTTGATGCCATCGGCGCTGAGAACCTGCTGGGGGAGGGAGATATGCTGTTTCTACCCCCAGGCGTGGCCAAGATCATGAGAATTCACGGGGCATTTGTATCTGAGGAAGAAATATCGCGTGTAACCGATTTTCTTCGGGCACAGAAAAAACCTGAATATGAAACCACCATCATCTCAAAGGTACGGGAAGAACAAGAGGCCGAAGAGACGGGTCTTGAAAGGGACGACAGATATGACGAGGCCGTTGATATTGTATTGAAGACAGGGCAGGCCTCAATATCAATGCTCCAGCGTAAGCTCAGGGTAGGATACAACCGCGCAGCCCGCATGATAGAGCTGATGGAAAGGGAAGGAATAGTTGGCCCTTCAGATGGCGTACGACCAAGGGAGGTTTATGGCAGGAAAGAACTATAATGTTTTGTTGGTTACAGTAGGTCTCATTATTTGCTCTATTTTGCCCTACGTGTGGGCGGGGGATACCGTGGATCAGATCCTTAATGGTATCCACGAACGATACAAATCACCCGGCGGACTGGTTCTTACATATCGTCGGGAGGTGAAAACCAAGACCATGTCAATGCTTGGCTCGCGGGTGAAGGGTGACCTTGCCTCGGGAAAGATATATGTCCTCCCCCCTGCTCTATTGAAAGTGGAGCAGGACAAACCACGAAAGGAAATCCTGCTGACCGACGGCCAAAGCCTCTGGTGGATAATTCCTGAAGAAAAAAAAGTATATCAATACTCCCCAAAGCAATTCGGGCAGGAATTGAGGATAATCACTGACCTGTGGGAATCTCCCTCCAGGTTGAGAAGCCGATTTCATATAACTATTGTCAAGAATGAAAAAAGAGGCAGGTTTGTATTGAAAATGGTTCCTTTGCATCCATGGGATCAGGTTGACAGGATACTGGTTCATGTATCTACGGATTTTGCATTGAATGTGCTTGAAATGATAAGTCCACTGGGGACCACTACCACGTTTTACTTCGACGCCATCAAACCCGCCCAACTGACTAGGAAAAGTTTTCGATTTGTGGTGCCTGAAGGATTCACAGTCGTACATCAATAAGAATCAGGCTGAAGGTTTGAGACCGAAGGCGGACCTATACCCCAGCTTAGTGCACCATAATTCTCGACAGGACGTGCCCTACCCTCTTGAGATTTTCCAGAGTAGCCACGGGGAGCAAGTAGTCTACGTATGGCATCACTGTCAGCATCCCGCGGCAAATGGGCTGAAAGGCCGGATCCCCTG
>CAZAKC010000095.1:0-1975 GCA_964485655.1 uncultured Desulfobacteraceae bacterium | reverse complement strand
TCAGCCAGATTATGCAGTATGCTTTAGTGCTTATCTGTGACATCTCCCTACGCAGGAGTTCTTTAGCTCCCAAATCCCAACCGTCGCTCAGAATGAGCACTACCGTTCTGGGGCCGAGCAGAGTGGCGCCGTGCTTTTGATTAAACTGTTGCAGGGAGTGTCCTATCCGGGTGCCACCGGACCACTCCGGGAGCCTTTTTACCATCTCGTTAAGGGCCTTTTCCACCTCGAGGTGTCTTACAATCCGGGTGACATGGGCTAGTGTCGTAGAGAAGACAAACACCTCGGCTCTAGGGCCTATGGACCGAAGACCCAGTAGAAAAGGTATCACGAACCTTGCGTATCTCTCCATGGAGCCGCTTACATCAGCCAGTATCACAAGGCGCTTAAGCCTCTTTTTTTTCTCACGATAAAAAAGTTCCATGGGAATGCCCCCGTACTTCAGGCTCCTCCTTGCCACCCTGGGGAAATCGATAAAGCTTCGTCGTCGAGGCGTTCTGCGCATCCTTCTCGTCTTTGCAGCTACGAAGCTGTTCATTATTTTTTTCAGAGCGAGCTGGGCCGCAGCTATGTCTTCTTTGTCAAACTTGCCTACATCTACTTTTTCCACCGCCGAGACAGGACTATACCCTATCTGGCGTATCCATGCCCGCTCTGTACCCTCTTTGCTTTCCTGTTCCGGCTTCACTTCAGAGCTGAATATTTTGCCCGCCTTTTCTTCCTGCTGCCCCGGCTGCCTTTCCCTATCCTCCTGTTCCTTTCTTTCCTCCTTGCTCTCTTCTACAATCCGATCCCAATATTCTTGAAATAGGCTGGGGAACTGGGCCCACTCCAGGTCTGATGAGACCAAATTTGCCCTCAGGGCGTCGAAGAATTCATCTTTTTGGTGGATATTTACGCTGGCCAGGGATTTAAGGGCATCCTGAATTCCACTCTGGTAGACACGAAATCCCCTCTGTTTCAGAAAATATCCGAACTCCACCACTCTGGCAGCCAAGCCGCTGAAACCTCTCATGGACATGTTTCCTTTAGGAGGGGAGATAGGCTTTTCTTCTTTCATCGTTTTGCCACACTTCTTCACGAAACTTCTGGATATCCTCTTGATATTTCAGGATACATCCAATGGTTTCCATCACTACTTCTTCATCCAGGTAGTCCCTTTGCATTTCCATTAGTGCCTGGGCCCAATCAAGAGTCTCTGAGACCCCGGGCCTTTTCAGCAAGTCCTCGCTGCGCAATCGCTGCATGAAAGCTGTCACCTGTTGTGCGAATTTCTGATCAATACCCGGCAACTTTGCCAATATGATACTATACTCCTTTTCAAAAGACGGGTAATCTATCCAGTGGTACAGACACCGTCGCTTCAGGGCGTCATGTACATCGCGAGTCCTGTTGGAAGTGACCACTACCAAAGGCCTCTTCCTTGCGCGAATAGTGCCTATCTCGGGTATGGTAATTTGGAAATCTGACAGTACTTCCAGCAGAAAGGCCTCGAATTCTTCATCCGAGCGGTCTATCTCATCAATCAACAGAACAGGTGCTTTACGATCCGCCTTTATGATAGCTTCGAGCAGCGGCCTCCTGATCAAAAACTGCTCGCTGAATAGGACCTTTTCGATCTCTTCCTTGCTTTGTCTGTCCTTCTCTTCCAATCGGATGTATAAAAGCTGTTTTGGATAGTTCCATTCATACAGGGCACTAGTAGCATCCAGGCCTTCGTAACACTGCAGCCGGATGAGTTCGGTGCCAAATATTTTCGCCATGACAATGGCCACCTCCGTCTTTCCCACTCCCGGTTCGCCTTCGAGAAATATGGGTTTTTGTAAGCGATGCGCAAGAAAAAGCACGGTAGCCAGTGACCGGTCAGCAATGTAGTGGGCATCTGCCATTTTTTCCATAACCTCATCTACTGATTGAAACTTTCCTTCCAATCTCTATCCTCCTGTATCATTATATTAACCTCAGAACTTGTATC
>CAZAKC010000094.1:0-7395 GCA_964485655.1 uncultured Desulfobacteraceae bacterium | reverse complement strand
TGTCGCCCATAGGGTCGCCTATTAATTGTCCCTTTAATCTTCCTCAAATCCCCCCTAACCCCCCTTTAGAAAAGGGGGGAATTATAGCGGTATCCCTTTTACAAAGGGGGATACGTGGGGGGACCCCTTTAGAGAAGGGGGGAATTATGGTGGACCCCTTTTAGAAAATGGAGGTAAATAGGGGCACTTCTTGCAAAAGGGTCATTACTAGATCTCCCCCGGTCCTTTTCTCCCCCTTTTTTAAAGGGGGACTCAGGGGGATTTCTTCCTCCCTTTTCCAAAAGGGGCGAGAGATCCTAGAGTGTATATTAGCTTTCGCTCCTCGGTTCTCCTCCCTTTCTAAGTCAGGATCACAAGATTCCCTCGCTGCTTCCTCCCCCTTTTCTAAAGCGGAATCATCATGCTGCCCCGCTCCTTCTTCCTTCTTTCCTAAAGGGGGATCGAGGGGGATTTTATCCATTTCAGTATGCCATCAAATTCACGCCATGTCACGACAATATGAATTTTTGATGACGACATGTCTGGACTATTGTATAAAAGATTCAGCAAATTATATTCTTTTTTTGTGGAGTGCCAAATGAACTCACACAAAGTCTACGCCCTCACCTTTCATGAATCCCAGTTCAAATTCATGGCGGAAGACCTCATAGATGAAGTTCCCATTGAGATAATTATTAATCAATCACAACGCATCCTAATCATGCACACCCCTTACATGAGTAAGGAGTTGGTACACGGCTTTCTCTACACAGAAGGTTACGTTTCTGATCTCAATGACATTACTGACCTCAGTCTCACCGCAAGATCTGACACTACTGGTGGACTAATAATAGAGGCAGATGTAACTCTTAAAGAAGATCATAGAAAAGAATCGGCCCACTCCAGCCCTCAGAGAATCTCTTATTCCAGTTGCGGCATCTGCGGAAGGGAAGAACTTGAAGAGATGCGCAGAAGGGTCAAGAGGATTAAAAGCCGCCAGAGATTTTCTCTTGAAGTGCTCAAGAAAATACCGGAGACCATGAGAGACCTCCAACCCCTATACCAAAAGACCCGTGCAGCACATGCGGCTCTGCTCTATGATCCACAAGGCCGTTATGTGACAGGTTCTGAGGATGTGGGCAGACACAATGCCCTTGACAAGGTGATTGGTAAGTGTTTCCTGGAAGGGATTCCCACTCATGACAAGGTGGTTGTCTCAAGTGGAAGAGCGAGTTTAGAGATGATCCTAAAGGCAGTAAGAGGTGGATTCCCTGTGTTTGTGGCCATGTCGCGGCCTACGTTCCGGGCTGTGGAGGCGGCGAAGTTTTATAATCTCACTCTCATTGACCTTGCAAGGGAAACCAACAGAGTTTACTGCCATGCTCGAAGGCTCGAAGAATATCAGAGATAATAACACTCCGCCTTTTGACAGTATTGTGGGTGTCATCCTTGCAGGAGGCAGGAGCACGCGCTACGGCCGTAACAAGGCCTTTGAGCCTCTAGGGGACAAGCCCCTTATCTCTCACGTAGTCGAGACCATGACATCTCTTTTCCAAGAGACTATCCTGATGACCAATACCCCTGCCGAATACCAACACCTTGGGCTTGCCATGTATCGGGATCTTATCGAAGGACTCGGACCCATTGGTGGAATCTACACTGCCCTCAAAACAATTCAAACGGACGCCGCGTTCTTTGTCGCTTGCGATATGCCTTTTCTCAGCAAATCCCTTATCTCTCACATGGTATCCATAAGGGAGCGGTTCGACGTAGTTGTCCCGAGGATGGGATGGAAATTGGAAGCCTTGCACGCCATATACAGAAAAAGCTGCATCCCCCGAATAGAAAAGAACATAACCGATGGAATATACCAGGTTATACGGATTTTTCGTCACCTTACTGTCAGGTATGTGGAAGAGGAGGAAATAAGGCAATTCGACCCCAAGCTGCGCTCGTTCCTTAATATAAACCGTCCCCAAGATCTGAGGAGGTTAAAGAAACAATGGCGGAACTCATAATAGCGGTCACCATGGCAATACTCATATCAGCAGCATGCTCTCTCATGGAGGCTGTGCTTTACTCGGTGCCTATGAGATATGTGGAGAGCGCTGCCCAGGAAGGCAAACAGGGAGCAAAGATCTTCAGGATGATGAGAAACGACATTGAAAAACCGATATCTGCGATCCTTTCCCTCAATACCATCGCTAATACTGCCGGGGCTGCTGTTGCCGGGGCCGCTGCGACCGCAGTATTTGGACACCAATGGCTGGGGTATTTCTCCGTTTTTTTTACTCTCGCAATCCTGCTTTTCTCAGAAATAATCCCTAAGACAGCGGGGGTGGTATATGGCCCCTCTCTTATTTCTATTGTGGCCTATCCATTAAAAGGGCTCATAGGGTTGATGAGCCCGGCCATCTGGCTGACTAATATGGTGACCAGAATGGTGGCAAGGGGAAAAACCGAAGAGGCCATTACTGCCGAAGAGCTGAGAATAATGGCAAGGCTCAGCCTTCGCTCTGGACAAATCAATCCTTACCAGGAACAGGTAATAGAGAATATCCTCACGCTTCAGAACAAGACTGCGAAAGATGTCATGACGCCCAGAACCGTGATATTCTCCCTCAGCGAACATTTATCGGTAAGAGAGGCGAGCGAAGCAGCTCCAGGATGGGAGCACAGCCGCTTTCCAGTCTATGACAGGGATCCGGAAGACATTGTGGGTATAGTGCTTACAAGGGAGCTGCTTGTTGCTTTGTCTCAGGGCAAAGAAGACATGAAGCTGACGGACCTGATGAGGCCTGTCCATTTTGTTGTAGAAACAGCGAGGCTAAACGATGTCTTCATCCAGTTTCTTGAGCGTCGCGAGCACCTATTTGTAGTGCTGGATGAGTACGGGGGTATCGCAGGGCTTATAACGCTAGAAGATGTGTTAGAGGAAATCCTTGGCCGCGAGATAGTAGATGAATTTGACAAGGTAGAAGACAAACGAGAGCTGGCACGCAGGCAGCGGAGAATGCTAATTGGAGAATGACACCCAATGTCAGACCAAATAACCCTTTGCTGTCCCAATCATGAGAAAAGTTGCTTTGCCTGCTGCCCACCAATACGTCCTCATAGCTACGAACATATTCAATACCGTAACATTATAAAGAGGATCCTAAGGGAAAACACCCGTCAGTTTGTCTATGAACCTGAGAACGCGAAACCAATAACTGGCTTTAGTTGCTGGGCCTTGGGTTACTTAGATGAGACATACAGGACAGTCGGATGCCTCTTGCACCCAGCCAGACACGGGGGTGTAGACCTTCGTTACAAGACGGGGTACGGGGATAAATGCCGCAGGGAGCAGTGCCCAGAGTCCAAGGTCTTCTCGGCGCTTGCCCCTGAGCCGCGGCTATTTTACCTTGGTCTTACCACGGGTCTTGATTCATTTGAATACTCAAGCAGAAAGCACAACCCCCTGTTTGCTCTCCTTGGCTGGGGAGCGGATATTTTGGAAACGCTGTATCACCATGTTAGCTCGTCTAATGGAGACCCTACAGTATTGGAAGTACAATACCCCGTATTGCTCAACACCCCAAACTCCAGGGCCTGGACATATCCGCTTCGCTGTACAATAGAGCAGTGCGGCCCAGGCGCAATAAGAGGTAGCAAATTCGCCATAGTGTTTAACAGAGTTTGCAAAGATATTTCTGTCATGTGCTCTAACATGGGATTCGCAGACGGAAACACCTTTACACACCGACTGGACATGGACAAGGATTTCTTAAATCTGATCAGATTGGGAGTTGGAATCAGAAAAATAAACAGCGACGCAGCTTCACTGCTTAAAGAGAAAATCGATCAGCGTATCGACCTGTTTATCAAGAAGCTATCTGAATGATAAATGCTATGAGGTGAAATGATTAAAGCCCCTTGTTTCAAGATGCCTCTGTCTTCCTGCGGGGGTCATACACTTTACGTCGGACCCCGCTGTTATCTCTCCGATGTCGGTTGGCTTTGCGCCTGTCTTTTGTTCAAGCAATTTCTCGAATTCCCTGGCGCTCTCGGGAGGCACTGTGACTAGGAGTGCATAATCTTCTCCCCCTGTCAGTGCATACTCGGTGACGTCCACATGGTACTGTTTCCCCAGCGAAAGTAAATCCTCAGATATCGGGAGCGAATCCTCCTGCACTTCTGCTCCCACCTTGCTTTCCTCACACACGTGGCCAAGATCCGCAACGAGACCATCGCTTATATCTATCATGGCTGTAGCCATCCCACATGAACCTATGGTCAGGCCCTCTTTAATAAGCGCTCTGGGGCGAGTGTGCATCAAGACAAGGGAAGGCCACTGCTCCGGGGCTGCTGGTATTTCCCCTTTAAGTATCTTTAGCCCAGCAACAGATCCGCCAAGTGTACCGCAAACATAGATTCTGTCGCCCACCCTTGCACCCCTTCTATACATTACGCTGTCCTTATTCGTCTCGCCTATGGCCGTCACGTTAATAAACAGCCCACCTGGAGATGATGATGTATCCCCGCCAAGGAGATTAACTCCATACGCCTTGCATGCGCTCTTTATTCCACCATAGATACCATTGAGTACCCTGGCAGGGAACAGTCGGGGGACAGCTATGGACACAAAGGTATGGCGCGGCAGGCCGCCCATAGCGGCAATATCGCTCAAATTTACGGCTATCGACTTTTCCCCAATGTGTTCAGGGGGAATCCTGTCCAGGATAAAGTGAACATTTTCTATCAAGAGATCTGTGGTGACTAATAGCACCCTGTCCCCAAAAGGACCAATAACAGCACAGTCATCACCGATTCCATAAACCACGCCATCTAGTCTATTGATACATCCACTAGCAATGGATTTGATAAATCCGAATTCTCCAAGATCCTCTACAGTCCTGGACTCATTTCGTACCTTATTGCTCATGCGTTTCCAAGATTAGTTTTTTTCTGTGCAGCGAAGCCGCGGCCTTACCTTGCTTCCAGTCTCTTAGCTTGCCGTCTTTGCAAGAGCCCGACGCTGACAAGCAGTACCACTGCCAGGAGCAGCAAGAGGGTGGAGATAGCAGGCAGCATTGGCTCAATCTCGTATCTAATCACATCCCACATCTTCTTGGGAAGTGTGACGGCCGTAGAGCCACAAATGAAAAGTGCTATCACAACCTCGTCGAAGGCAATCATGAAAGCAAAGATCGCCCCAGTTAGAACACCTGGGCGAATAATCGGCATAGTTACCTTTATAAAGGTCTGAAGGCGGTTCGCGCCAAGGTTCATAGCTGCATCTTCCAGGGTCCGATCAAAGCCCTTCAAAGTGGCCGAAATGGGGAGCACAGAAAACGGCAATGTAAGGGGGGTATATGCAATAACCAGCCCTAGTTTTGTACCGATAAGACCCAGCTTGGCGAGAAATACATAGTACGCAAGGCCCAGCACGATCAACGGGACAATCATCGGCGACAGAATAAATCCAGTTATGATGCCCTTTGCCTTGAAGTTACCCCACACTAGGCCCATGGAGGCAAGCACTCCCAGGATCGTGGATGCAATTGAAGTAAGCGCAGCGACCTGCAGGGAAGTGAGCACTGCACCCTGCCACATTGGGTGGCTGAAAAACTTTCTATATTGGTCAAGGCAGAACTTGGTAGGTGGGAACTCGATCAGTTCTGCGGAGCCAAACGACATGGGAACAAGCAAGAGGACCGGCACCAGCAGAAAAAAGATCGAAGCTCCTGAGACTAACCACAGCGGCCAGCCAATATGCAAAGGATCATGCCACTTTTTCTTTGCGTTTCCGGCCTGTTTCATGTCCTCACGCCCCCCCATAGTCGCTCGTAGCCCAGGACTCGGTTATATATGTAAAATATGAACAACGTAACGATTAAAAGAATTATGGACATGGCAGAGGCAAAGGGCCAGTTCAGCAGGTCCACAACTTGTATCTGAATTAAGTTAGAGATCATCTGCTCCTTGCGCCCGCCCAGCAGTGCAGGCGTAATGAAGAATCCGAGTGCCATTATGAACACGAGCAGGCCTCCTGCCCCGATACCAGGTAAGGATAGAGGGAAGGTGACTTTCCAGAAAGTTTGCCAGCGGCTGGCGCCAAGATTCTGTGCAGCCTTTTCCAGATTCAGGTCTGTCCCCATCATGACACTGTAAATAGGAAATGCGATGTAGGGGATAAAAATATGAGTCATCCCCACCACAACGCTGAACTTGCAATGCAGGAGCCTCAACGGGTGATCGATAAGCCCAAAATATTTCAGGATGAGATTTACCACCCCGTTTCTCTGAAGCACAATGATCCACGAGTAGTTCCTCACCAGGAGGCTCACCATGAAGGAGAGCATAATGCACATCAAGAAGACATTTCGTACCGTCGGCTTGGCTCTCCTGAGAACATATGCGATGATATACCCTATCACCAGAGAGGCCCCGGTGGACAGAATACTTATTTCAAAGGTTATCCACATCACCCTGATATAAAGTGGGCTTTTGAAGAAATAGATGTAATGCTTAAGGGTAAAATTGGGATCAAAAAGACTTCGGATGAGTATCCTCGACAGGGGGTAGGCAAAAAGGGCCAGGAGAGCCACAAGGGCAGGAGTCACCAATAGGAAATACTTGAATCCCGGTCTTTGCCAGAAGCTAAGGTGATTTGATTCAATCATCTAATCGACCCCCTCCCTTTACTCCCCTCCCACAAGGGGAGGGGAAAAAGGAGAATTTAGTCTAAGAAATCATCCAGGTCTTCCATCTTTCGGTTAATTTTGCGAGCCTCGGCCCCCACCAATCCGCATTCATCTGGAACTGTCTTTTCAGATTATCTGGATAGGAAGGCAACTCTTTCGCCCGCTCAGGAGTGATATACTTGAAGGCGTCCTTATTTGTGGGACCGTATGCGATATATTTCTGCATTTGCTCACCTTGTCTCTTAGCAGAGATGGCAAAATCTATGAACTTCATGGCCAAGTCTTTATTGGGATTACCCTTGGGCACACACCACCAGTCAAGGTCCAGGCATCCTCCTTGCCATACGATCTCCAGGGGTACTCCCTTCTTTTGCGCCACGTTGACCCTGCCGTTCCACGCTGAGGAGTAAATGACCTCAGCGCTTGTCAAAAGCTGAATCTGTTGTGCCCCATTTTTCCACCAAACGGTAATGTGATCTTTGATTTCATCCATCTTCTTGAAGGCCCTGTCCACATCCAGAGGATACAGCTTGTCCATAGGCACTCCATCGGCTATAAGAGCAAACTCCAAATTAAATGGCGCCTGATCTTGCAATGCCCTGGGGCCAGGGAAATTCTTCACATCCCAGAAATCTGCCCAGCTCTGTGCGGGCTTCCTGTTTCCAAGTGCCTTTTTGTTGTATGACAGGGCCGTGGTCCAGAATATGTTTCCCACTGCACATCTGCGAAT
>CAZAKC010000093.1:0-7438 GCA_964485655.1 uncultured Desulfobacteraceae bacterium | reverse complement strand
CTTCTGCCCGTTTTACAAAAACCCTTTTCACCCTCCAATCTGTTGACTCCACATTGCCTGGGACACAGCCTGCATTTTTCCAGTCGCCTCAAGGCTTCCTCTACCCTTTCGGCCAGATCTCCCTTTTTATAAAGCTGTATATAGGATGGCTGCATGTCTGTGTCAGCGTTCAACGTATCTTATACCAAATTTTAGTTTATCAAAAATACTAAACCCCTGGAAGGCCATAGACAAGTCTCCCAGGGGGACCAAGACCAGTGCGAAAAATCTTGTCTTTGCCCGTTACTCCCTTGACTGACCGAAAAATCGCAGCAGCAATAAAAATAGGTTGATGAAGTCAAGGTAGAGCGAAAGCGCACCGAGGATTGCTCCTTTGCGCACCACAGAGGCCTCCAGCCCGGCAGGTTGGGTGAGGGCCATCTCTTTTAGCCTTTGGGTATCATAGGCAGTGAGGCCCAGAAACACGAACACTCCGATATATGTAATGATCATTCCCAGGCCGTTGCTATGGATAAACATGTTAACCAGAGAAGCTATAATTATCCCTATTAGTCCCATTACGAGAAATCCGCCGAAGGAGGTGAGATCCCTTTTGGTTGTCCACCCATAAATGCTGCACGCAAGAAATGTGGCGGCGCAAACGAAAAATGTGCTCACTATGGAAGTACGGGTGTAAATAAGAAAGATAGATGAAAGCGTGATACCGTTTAACCCGGAGTAAACAATATAGAGGCCAGTTGCTGTGCTGGCACTCATTCGATTAATCATTCCAGAGATTGAGAAGACCAAGCCCAGTTCGCCAAAAATAAGTATAAGCAGTAAGATGGGATTGCCTAAAAAGAGTCTTATAAGAGTGGGGGTGCCGGACACATATAGTGCAACTACACCTGTAAGGGTCAGGCCAGCAGCCATCCAGTTATATACACTTCTTATAAAATCATTTACCAGGACCTCAGTTCTGGGTCTTGCCAAAGGTATCTGATCCATGCGTTACCTCCTCCTGGCTAATTTTCTTCAACTGTTTCGGAGTTAGGTTCTCCTACTTGTGAATTCCGCGTACCCCGCCTCAAATCCTGGGGTATATGAAGTTATTATAAGTAATTCCCGCAGGAGTTCAACTCTTTCCGCTTTCTTCTAATGCCAAAATCCTATTAACCAGCATTTTTGATCCCCCTTGCGCTGATCGCTGCTATCGCTATAATTGTTCTCTCACTCTTGCTATTATATAATTTAATGGCGATTGTGGTTATGAGAAAAATTGCCTCATGGAGGTTCCATTGACAAGCGGTACTGACAACAAACTCTGCATAGTGATGGTAGGCCTTCCTGCAAGGGGGAAATCTACCATTGCAAGAAAGTTAAGGGAAAATCTCGGTAAGGACCGTATTGGCTGCCGTATCTTCAATAATGGTCAACTGAGGAGAAGAATCCGGGGCCAAGACACCTCAATACCTGAATTCTATGATCCTTCCAATGAAGCTGGCGTCAAACTCAGAGAACGTATTGCGCTGACAAATTTAGACAGGGCCAGAAGATTTCTGGAAAACGGCGGACAGGTCGCTATCATTGATGCAACTAACGTGAGCCGCAAAAGAAGGGAGAAGATTGAGTCGTTCTTCAAGGGCCACCATATATTGTTTATTGAATGTGTTAACAATGACGAAGAAATTCTTGATACAAGTATCCGTCATAAAATAAGGCTGCCTGAGTTCAAGGGCTTGACCCCCGATCTCGCAATGGAGAGTTTCAAACAACGTATAAGTTACTACAAAAGTATTTACAGCCCACTGAACAACGAAAAAAACTTTGTTCGACTGGACTCCTTAAATAACCGTATCTTAACTGAGGAGATAGGGAGCGAAGTCCCCTTTTATGATCAGATAAGGGATTTTCTGGTAAGCGATAGCGTAAAGAACCTATTTCTAATCCGGCATGGGGAGACCTTTTTTAATCTGGAAAACCGTATTGGCGGTGATTCCGGCCTCACGTCCAATGGCATCAAACAGGCTGAAGCACTTGCGAGATACTTCAAGAAAAAAAATATTCCCTTTATTTTTACCAGCAAGAAAAAAAGGACGATTCAAACAGCAGAACCTATTCAAAGGCTCCAGGCATCATGCACCATAGTACCGTTGGAGGAATTTAATGAAATAGATAGCGGCGTATGTGAATGCATGAGTTATGAGGAGATTCGCCGCCAGATGCCGCAGGTGTACTATGCGAGAAAAGAGGATAAATATAATTATGTATACCCGGGCGGTGAGGGATACGTGAGCATGAAAGAGAGGGTCGATAGAGGAATAAAAAAGGCCCTTTTCCTAAGCGGAGGTGCGGAGAACATCATGATAATCGGCCACAGGGCAGTGAACAGAATGATCCTGTCACATTTCCTGTACCGGCGCACAGAGGATGTGCCTTACATATACATACCACAGGACAAGTTTTATCACATTGTGGCTACCCAGTATAAGAAGCTATTTCAGCTCAGGTCCTATGAGTGAAGAGGATCTATAGCTTCTTGGATACGCCGGCTTCATCAAAGGAAGCCATTTCGTCCATAATTTTTGCGGAAAGCTCCACAAGACTGATAGCAATAGCGGCCCCTGTTCCTTCGCCAAGGCGCATGTCAAGGTCCAGCAGTGGCCTCAATCCCATAAACCGCAGCGCTGCTTCCTGGGCCCTTTCAACAGATTTATGGCCTGCTATGAAATAATCCCTGACCCTAGGGTTGATCAAATACGCTATGAGCCCTCCTGCGGTGGATATCAGCCCATCAAGCACAACGGCCACTTTTTCCGATGCTGCGACCAATGCCGCTCCTGCAATTCCCGCTATTTCAAAACCTCCGACCTTGCATAGGATATCGATTCCATCATCAGGGGCAGGCGTGTGAGATTCAAGGGCCTTTGCAATGATCTCGGCCTTACGTTCAAGTCCTCTATCATCAATGCCCGTCCCTCTCCCCACGACCTCATAAGGATTTATGCCAGTGACAGCACAGATGATTGCTGTTGCCGCGGTTGTATTTCCTATACCCATATCTCCAAGACCCATGACCTGGAAGGGTCGCCTATTGAATGCCTCCACAAACACATCCATTCCGTTTTGCATTGCTGCCTTTGCCTGGTCGGTGCTCATTGCCTTCTCTAAAGCAAAATTCCTGGTCCCCTGGGCCACTTTTTTCTTCAACAGCAGCGGATGGTCATCAAACTCGCCTTTTACCCCTATATCCACCACACTCATCTCTATACCGTAGTGCCTACAGAATACGTTTATGGCTGCCCCTCCGTTGAGAAAGTTCAAGACCATCTGCTGTGTGACTTCAGAAGGGTATGCTGAGACCCCTCCTTCAACTACTCCGTGGTCACTTGCAAACACAAACAGGTGTTTGCACTCTATCTTTGGTTCCAAGGTCTCCTGAATCAAAGAAAGTTGAACTGCCAGTTGTTCCAGTTGCCCCAAGGCACCTAATGGTTTTGTTTTACTGTCTATCTTCGCTTGGGCCGCCCTTTTAATCTCCTCATTCAAGGGTTTGATTCCCTCGCTGGCCTTTAGAAAAAGGTCCTCCTCGACCTTTGCAGATACTTTTTCTCTCTCAGATGAATGGCTCATGATTGGATAACCTCCATTTTTCATTAGCTGCGTATAATGGTAACCAAAATAGGTCAGGGATCTCCGAGCGTGTCTTTAAATTTCCTATGATGTTGGGTCCAGCACGTGGGGGGTGACTGGAAGATGAGGGCAATCGCGTGCGGGAATTATTGCCATTGCCCCCTATGAAATTGCGGGACAAAGGGACGAAAAAAGCCAGACGCAGATTTCCGTATCTTTTCTCCATCAAACATACCCCGATGGCAAATCAAGATACGGATAGCACCCAGCATGTTATCCGAGACCTGATGTGATGCAAACAGGCAGGCTTTCTGGCTTACGGATCAACCTACTTGCCCTGTTGAATAGGTTTTCCATCGGGAAATTCAACAGGACTTGCCGCGCCTTCCCACCAAATTAGCTCATAGTTTGTAGCTGATAGCTCATAGAGTAAAAAGGTTACTTCGTCGTCTCTGCTACCTATGAGCTGTCAGCAACTTTCCCGCCTGCCTGCTGCAGGCAGGAGCGCAGCGCTTTCGGGTAATTGATGGGGCGAACAACTATGTCACTCCCGCGTAAGCGGGAGTCTAGCATAGCCGATTTTCTGGATTCCCGCTTTCGCGGGAATGACGCGAAGCGCTGTCCGTTAAGAGCTATGAGCTCATTTTGACAGTGGCTTTCCGTAGACACCTTTTTACAGGCAACTAATAACAAATAACGGGTAACTGATAACGGTATCTACGTTGCGGCTTTCGTCCCCGATTACAGCAGTGGCTGGCCTGCGGTGGACTTTCACCACTCTTTCCTTTTAACACCGTGAACGGGGATTACTCCCCGCCACGCTGCACCTGTTTGTCAGCGATGAGTTTTAAGCGATGATTTTCAGATTGTCAATTATTAAATTTTTGCTGCCTCTCGCCTCTTTTCTATTTTGCATCTTTACTTCTGCACTATCAAATCTTTCCAATAAGTTAGCCCAGCAGTGAGGACTTGTGATAGTTTTTCTAAAGAGCGGATCTTTTACAAATTAAAATATTTACCAGCACTCCATTTGATGCTAGCATCGCATCTGATCGCGCCCACGGGCAAAGATAGAGTATCACAGGAGCATAAATTGATTGCAGTTGTGAATCCTTCTCGTGCCAGATGGATTGTGGAGTAAATCAGGCATGACGTCGCCCAACGAATGTAGCTCACCGCATACTAAAGTTGAATTTAGCCGCGACCTAGGGCTTTTTGATTCAACTATGATCGGCATCGGCGCCATGATAGGCGCCGGCATTTTTGTCCTTACCGGAATTGCTGCGGGTGAAGCTGGCCCCGGTGCACTGCTTTCCTTCGGACTTAATGGCGTGGTTACCTTGTTGACAGCACTCGCATATGCAGAGCTTGCCTCCAGTTACCCCAGGTCAGGAGGGGGTTATGCCTTCATAACAAAGGCGTTTCCTGGCCCTGCGGGATTTGCATCCGGCTGGATGTTGTGGTTTTGTTACGTGATCGCGTGTGCCCTTTATGCTCTTGGATTCGGCAGTTATTTTTGGGAATTTATCCAGAGATATTTTCCTCCGCTTGCTGCACTTGCCTTTCATCTTGCAGGCCAGAAGGCCCCCGCGCTGCTTGTGACTGTACTGGTTACCATCACCTTTATCCTCATAAACATGCGGGGTACGGCGGTTACAGGGGGCGTGGAAAATATTATAACGATGGCAAAAATTTTCATATTGGGCATATTTATATTGTTCGGCCTGAAGAGGATTTTTCAGATTCCAAGTGAAGCTGCTGCCAGCTTTAGCCCCTTTATGCCTAAAGGCCTCGGAGGCATAGTTATTGCGATGGGCCTTACCTTCATAGCATTCGAGGGTTATGACCTCATTGCAACAGTCGCTGAGGAAATTAAAAACCCTGAAAAAACCATTCCTCGCGCCACACTTATTTCTCTGTGCGTGACAGTCTTCATCTACCTGATGGTGTTGCTCGTTTGCATCGGCGCCATTCAACCTGACTCCGGCAAGTCATGGCAGTTCTTGGGTAGATACCAGGAGACAGCGATTGCCAAGGCCGCAGAGAGTTTCATGCCCTCTTTCGGTGTAGTTCTTATTATCTTTGGGGGTTTACTATCAACTGTCTCTGCGTTAAACGCAACTATCCTGGCCTCCTCTCGGGTGGCTTTTTCGATGAGTCGTGACAAAATGCTGCCCGGCTCCCTCAGTAGGATACACAGGAGGCGCCGTACCCCGCATATTGCTATTGGTGTGACTGGAGCCATCGTGTTGCTTATGGCCTTGCTTTTCCCAATTAAGGTAATTGGTTCGGCCGCAAGTGTTATGTTTCTCCTCACCTTTACCCTAGTTAATTTTTCACTTATTGCGCTACGTCGAAAATTCCCAGAATTAAGAGGTGGCTTTCGAGTTCCCTTATATCCTGTTACACCTATTGCCGCCATAATTTTAAATCTGTTACTGGCATTCTTTCAATTCAGATTTGATCCCCGTGCCTGGTACATCGCCATAGCCTGGATTACGGTGGGGCTCTTTATATATTTCGTGTACTTTGAGAAGATCACTGCCCAAGAAATGCCACAAGTGCTCCAAATACGCCAATCAAAAGACCTCAGTACATACTCTTACAGAATTCTCGTCCCCTTACATAATCCTGACCACGTGTTGCCATTGATGAGGTTTGCGATCCCCCTTGCTAAAGCACGAGACGGAGAAATTATTGTCCTTGGTGTTATTAACGTTTCAATGAATCTCCCCCTTTCTGAAGGCATGAGATTTGTGCACCATAAGACTCCTCTATTGAGGAAAGCAATTGAATATGGAAGAGGGCATGGGGTAAAAGCCAGATCTGCACTGTGCATTGCTCATCAGGTCTGGGACGGCATCCTTCATACAGCCAGGGCGGAAAAGGCAAACCTTATCCTCATGGGCTGGAAGGGATACACAACGACACGCGACAGGATCATGGGCGAAGTGACTGATAAAGTGGTAAGGTACGCTCCGTGTGACCTTATTACCGTGAAGCTGATGGGAGACAGACCTATCAGAAAGGTACTCATAACGACTGCCGGGGGACCGCATGCAGCCCTAGCCGCAGAGTATGTAGGAATCATGCAGAATATGGAAGGATATGAGGTTACATGTTGTTATGTAGTAGAGCCCAATGCGGGAGAAGACGACAGACGCGCTGCCCGTGAATGGATTCAGAAAACTATTCACCTGACTCAGCTTGAAGATCGGGCCAATATATGCTTGCTAGAAGGCAAAAAAGTAGCAACCACCCTAATCCGCCAAGCGAGAAACTACGACCTCGTAGTGCTTGGGGCATCAAGGGAAGGGCTTTTCTCAAATGTGCTTTTCGGAGAGATTCCAGAGAAGGTGGCTCGTTACTCCCCTACCCCGGTCATGATTGTACAGCGCTATGAAGGTCCGCTGAAATCAGTAATAAAAAGGGTACTGGGATGATGCACGGAGCCCACTTCACCTTTGAATCCTGAGATCAAGATCCGAGACAGATAGAATATTTTCGTAGGGTGCTGATCCAGTGGCGTGGGGAGGGCCTCAAGCGAATTGATGGCCACAAAGAGGGTATGGCACGAGAACAGGAGTGGGAGCCCGATTCCCTGGACTACGGGGGCTCAGAAAGGGACCTGATTGTGCTATATAAGAAATACGAAGCGGACGAGGTAGGTTATAAATTTTCACCCCACACCACCAGCCCCATGGCATGACGGCTCTCCGAGTTCGGGTGGTTTGGCAAGACTCGGATATTCAGCCCGAACCGGCCCGCTTCCTCAAACGCAAAATTCGATTCGTATTTGTAAAGCCCATCGCTGAGCTTCTGGGTT
>CAZAKC010000092.1:0-7742 GCA_964485655.1 uncultured Desulfobacteraceae bacterium | reverse complement strand
GGCATTTGATATTGTTATATACCCTGAACATGCTTGATAATCAAGAGAGAAGAGAGATATGGGCCAGACCTCAGGAGTTAGGAGTCAGAAGACAGAATATTTACAATGCCAAATGTCAAAATCCAAATGCCCAATGAATTTCAAATGTCAAAGTCTAAATGTAAGACAATATGCTATCCGCATTCAGTTATCACCAACATGTACCCTTGTCTACTGCTGCGCAGACAGCCGGGCCGATAAATCTTATCCCTTGGATCTTTGACATTTGCCATTCGGCCTTTGGCATTGAATACTATAGTTCTTCCGGAGTAAACGCAACCACGTCCTTGATATCAGGCTTGTCCCCTAGAAGCATAATCAGCCTGTCAATGCCCAATGCTATGCCTGCCGCCTCCGGCATGCGTCCCACAGCTTCCAAAAATCGCTCTGGCAGCGGAAAGATCTCTTTTCCCATCTCTTCTCTGGCCTTGATTTCTTGTTTAAGCCGCTCTCGCTGCTGTTGCTGATCATTCAGTTCGGTAAACCCATTAGCAATCTCAAGGCCTCCAACATAGAGCTCAAATCTTTCTTCAATCCTTGGATCATCGTCTCGTCTCTTAGCCATTGCTGCCAGCGGAGCTGGGAAATCGTATAAGAAAGCTGGCTGGCTCCACCCTAGATTAGGTTCCACCTTCTGTACCAGCAGTTCCTCAAATCTACCTTCCTTCACGGCCTGGAATACATCCATCTCAGCATATTGCTCAAAGGCATCCTTTACGCTTATACGCTCCCATGGGGGCCCAAATTCTATTTCCTTCCCGCCGTACGTGATCCGCTGTGTCGGTGATGTGCGGTTAACAACCTCGGATACCACATTCTCACAGTCAACCATCAGCCCCTTATAATCAATCCCCACTCTATACCATTCCAGCATGGTGAACTCGGGGAGGTGTTTGCCTCCACGCTCACCACGGCGAAAGCACTTGCAGATTTGGAATATGGGGCCGAAACCTGCTGCAAGCAGCCGTTTCATACAAATCTCAGGTGAGGTATGGAGATATCCGCCTTCAACTGCTATTGGATCAATGTGACGTTCGGGGGCCGGTTGTGGTAGGATATAGGGGGTTTCTACCTCAAGAAACCCCCTTTCAATTAAGCAATTGCGCAGTTCTTGAATAATGCGAGCCCTCAGACCCAATACAGCCTTACGGGCTTCAAGGCGGGCAATTTCATCTTTTGCATCATTCCTTGACCCTAGTGACATACTGGCCGGTTCTCGTGTCAATTGTGATCTTATCGCCTTCATTGATAAAAGGTGGAACCCTGAGCACATAGCCTGTCTCAACGGTGACAGGTTTGGTGTCCCCTGCCACGGAGTCGCCTTTTGCCCAAGGGTCTGCTTTAGTGACGGTGAGGTCTACAAAGTTTGGAAGGGTGATGCCAATGGGCCTATCGCCAAAAAATAGGATTTGAACCTCCAAATTATCAGTCAAAAAATTCTTTGCCTCTCCCACCTGCTCTTCATTCAGGTAGACCTGGTCATAGGTCTGCACATCCATAAAACAGTATTCATTCTCCTGACTGTAGAGGAACTGCATTGTTCGCTCTTCAAGATCAGCGGGCTGAAAGGTATCACCGGAGCGGTAAGTCCTGTCTATAATAACGCCTGTTATCATGTTCTTTAACTTACACCGATAAAGGGCCTGTCCTTTGCCTGGTTTTGAGAATTCAAAATCAATGATCACGTAAGGTTCGTTGTCCAACTGGATCTTAAGTCCCTTTCTGAGGTCACTTGCAGTGTACATACCCTACTCCTTCGATATCGTAATCCATGGCTGCGTTTAGGGAAAATTTAGTCGATAGGGCTCTCTTTTATACAGAAATTACCAGGCCGGTCAAGGCAAAATGAAAAAGTTGGTGTTGCCTTTGTGCGCCACAGTGCTTTATTATCACTAAAGCAACAAATAGTTTTTCGGTGGGGTATAAGGTTTGCACTGAAATGCCTGACAAGAGATATTTCTAGCCCTAAAGGACGGAAGATGAAGGACAATCGACCCATCATAATAGTACTTGGCACATACGACACAAAGGCAGAGGAGCATATTTTCTTACAAAATGCCATCCAGCAACGGGGCCTCAGAGCCGTAAGCATAAACGTGGGCACTGGCACAAACTGCCCGACCCAAGTTGATTATGACCTTCACAAAGAGCTCTCTCTCTCAGGTTCCGCGGGTTGCAATTCCAGGGACAAGGCCATTAGTGAAATGATCTCAATGGCCTCCGGCCTGGTGCAAAGGCTTCATAAGGAGCAAGGTCTGGGAGGAATCATTTCAGCGGGTGGAGGCAGTGGTACACATATTGCCTCATCAATCATGAGAAGCCTTCCCATGGGAATACCAAAACTGATCGTCTCCACTGTTGCCTCGCGGGATATGAAGCCTGTAATAGACACAAAAGACATTACTGTTATGCACAGTGTAGTGGATCTTCTGGGTATAAACAGCATATCCGGCAAGGTGCTTGACAAGGCGGCAGGCGCAATATGTGCTATGGCCCAAAGCAGATGGGAGCCAAAGGAAACAAGGACTCAAATAGCTCTCACCCTGTTTGGCTTCATCACCCCAGCAGCGGAATTTACAAGAAAGGAATTGGAGGACCTTGGCTATGAGGTAATCCCCTTTCATGCAAATGGTACAGGTGGAATGGCCATGGAAGCTTTGGCGCGAGAGGGATATTTTGCTGCCATTGTGGACCTTGCAACCCATGAACTGGCTGATGAGCTCAAAAATGGTTATTGCAGCGGCATAGGTCCTGATAGGCTCGCCCCTATAAGGTCCCCTCATCCCATCCCCAGGCTAGTGATACCGGGAGGACTTGACTGTGCTGTGCTTGAATTTACTAGAGACACTGTACCAGCAGAATACAAGGGGAGAAAAATTTTCTTTTATGATTTTCGCTCTGCGGTGAGGCTGACAAGGGAAGAGACCATATTCATTGCCAATCAAATTGCCACAAAGCTTTCAAGGGCGCCAGAAAATTATAGGATTTTGATTCCTAAGTATGGTTGGTCTGAGGCTGATAAACAGGGGGCACCTTTATTTGATCCAGAGCTAAATGAAGTTTTTGTAAAAGTATTGCGAAGTAGGCTTGGAGATACTGTGCAAATAAAGGAGGTGCCTTACCACATAAATGATCCGGAATTTGGGAAAGTAGCAGCCATGATGCTCCATGACATGGTGCAACTCACTTCCACTGGGCCAACATCCGCGCCATAATACTCTTAATCCCTGTTTCCTCTTCCTTCCTAGGGATCATGCTTAGAAGGAGATCCAAGAAGGCCTGCCCTGCCCTTGTGAGGTGCTGTCCTCTCAAATAGGCGATACTTACGTCGAGAGTTAGGGCATGTCCCTTGATCCCCACTGCCACCAACCTTCCCTCTTTTAGCTCCGCCTCCACTGCTTCCTTAACCAAGAAGGAAATACCCTCCCCTCTTGCCACCAGTTGCTTAATAAATTCCGCATTACTTGTTTCCATTAATATATTCGGGCTAAGACCATGCTGTGAGAACAGGGCCTCCACCTTTTTTCGCGTGCCTGATCCTTGCTCCTTCATGATCAGGGGCTCTTTGGCCAGATCCTCCAGCCCCACTTCACCTCTGTGAGCAAATGGATGAAAAGGAGCTACTATGGTAACCAATTCCTCCTGGCTGAAGGGGATGAACTCCACCTCTGGGCTATCTATGGCCTTTGCTATAACGGCCACCTCATTTTTGAGTTCCACTAGGCTGTTTATCATTTCCAGGGAACTCCCTTCATCCAGATGAATCTTAATCCCCGGATAGGCACTGTGGAAGCCGGTTATCAATGCAGGCATAAAGTATCTGGCATAGGTTTTGGTAGTACCTAATCTCAGTACCCCCCTCCTCAATCCCTTGAGTTCCTCAATAAGGTCTTCTAGGCGGGCCTCCTGTTCAAAGATCCCCTTCACGTGTTCATACAGTAGCCTACCCTCTTCAGTTAAGTAGATGTTCCTGCCCTTTTTCTTGAAAAGCTTGAGTTCACATGACTCTTCAAACCGTTTGAGCTGCGATGTAATGGCCGGCTGAGTGACAAACAGTTGTTCAGCGGCCTTGGTACAGCTCAAATGCCTAGCAGTTAGGTAGAATACACGCAGGTGATGCAAATTTATCATGAATGGCCCTCATTTAATATTGGTTTATGGTCACTGTATATCTATAAATTTTGTTTATATATACCATAAAGAAAATGAAATTGACACTGCCAAGTTCCTTTATCAGTATGGGATCGTCCTGCTAATTGTTGTTACAAAGATAACTCCCATTCAACAGGCACTGGCTATCAGGCTTGTCCCAAAGGTGGTTTTAATATTTTTTATTAACCTTAGCCAAGGAAGGGAGGACTGACATGAGTAACGAGAAGGCAGGAAGATTTCCAGATCCCCACGAATTTCAAGTGCCCCCAGAATTAGAGGGGTGGGAAGAGATGTATCCATCTCACTACCTCTTCTCAAAGGACCGACAGGAATGGGAAAGCAGCCAATTCTGGTATCAAGACAAGATTCATGCTCCTGAGCCCATCCCTCCTCTTGATCTCATCTTCCAAGAAGCCTGGCAAATCGCCCTATCACAATACACCACAAGAGTCTTTTGTATACCTCCGGCCCAAGGTATCGCGCAGCGCATGGTAGGGTGTTACATGTACATCTGCGCCATAAATCCGCCCCCCGATGAGATAGTCCAGGAAAAGGCAGGTCTTTTTGAGAAAAGGGTCTTCTACGTATTTGAACATTATGACGAGCTTTGGGACAAGTGGCTCACAAAGTTCAGGGCCTTGGGCGAAGAAATGAAGGCCGTCAAGATTCCCCAGGAACTACCCAAATACGTCCCAGAAGAGCAAGTGCTACCTGCACCGACCGGCTGCTATGTCTCCTACGACATCCTTGAGGCCTTTGACAAGCTTGTCAATCAGATGATTAAGGGCTGGCAATACCATTTCGAGATGTTAAACCTCACGTATCTTGCATATCTCATGTTTGCCGATGTCACCCGCAAGCTGTTCCCAGGCATAAGTGAAAGTGCCATAGGCAAGATGGTGGCAGGCGCATATGTCTCCATGTTCAGGCCGGAAGAAGAGCTGTGCCAGCTTGCCCGTCTAGCCACATCCATGCGAGAAGTGGCTGATATCTTAAAATCGGACGCCTCGGTGGAGCAAAAGATTTCTCAATTGGAAAAGCTGCCAGACGGAAAGCGCTGGTTGGAGGAATACGAAAAGGCAAAAGACCCGTGGTTTTTCGTCTCCTGCGGCAGCGGCTGGTACCACCACGAGGGAAGCTGGATAACACAGCCCGAGATACCCTTCAGCTACATCAAGAGTTATATAGAGCGCCTGCAGAA
This sequence comes from uncultured Desulfobacteraceae bacterium, assembly GCA_964485655.1. Taxonomy (GTDB): domain Bacteria; phylum Desulfobacterota; class DSM-4660; order Desulfatiglandales; family Desulfatiglandaceae; genus B111-G9. The sequence continues at coordinate 2,350 of CAZAKC010000092.1, read as the reverse complement.
AGGCGAGACTATTGAGCGGGCCTTGGATGAAATCGACAAACAAAGGGACCAGATTGTAGCAGAGTACAGAAACCTTATTCAGACAGATGAGGACAGAAAGGCCTTTGAAGACGCCTATAAGACTATTCGTACCATTTACAGATATGCCGAAGACCACCTCTTTTGGGTAGAGCACTGGTTTCATACCATATGGTATTCCAAGATCAGGGAGTTGGGTGCCCTGTTGGTTAAATATGATATGCTCAGCGAGGTGGATGACATCTTTATGTTCAACCGCTACGAGATCCCAGAAATGCTCACCGAACTATCCACCGCATGGGCCCTGGGCGTTGATATACCTGTACGGGGTAGCTACTACAAGGCCAAAGCAAAAAGACGCCGTGAAATTCTTGAAGCTGCCGCCAAATGGATGCCCACACCTGCATTGGGTGTACCTCCTGAAGAGGTTGCAGAGCCCTTTACGATCATGCTTTGGGGCATAACCACAGACAAGGTCAAGGAATGGCTAAAGGGTGTGGAGGCACCTGAAGCGGGAGCTGTTAATGAGATTAAGGGTTTTGCGGCCTCTGCGGGTGTTGCGGAGGGTCCGGCACGGGTGCTCAAGCTCCTCAAAGACATCACCGAGCTAAAACCGGGCGAGATCATGGTCTGCCCTTCCACCAACCCTTCGTGGGCACCGGTGTTCACCAAGATTAAGGCGGCGGTGACCGATATCGGAGGGTTGACCAGCCATGCTGCCATTGTATGCAGAGAGTATGGCGTACCCTCAGTTACAGGAACGGGGGTGGCAACCTCTGTCATTAATACTGGTGACATAATAAGGGTGGATGGCGACACAGGCGTTGTTACTATCGTCAAACGTGCTGCCTAGTTTTATCTATCTTGAATCGGAGGGGGAAGCATCGCTTTCCCCTCCATAATTGCTCCAGAAGGAGGCAATCTAGGGGGAGCAAAAAATGGATTATGTTTTAGATTTCAGGCAGGTGGATAAGGGTTTTCTTTCCTCTGTGGGGGGCAAAAATGCCAGCTTGGGAGAGATGATAAAGGCAGGAATAAGGGTACCACCCGGCTTTGCTGTTACCACCCAGAGCTATTTGGATTTCATTACCCTTAGCGGCATAAAGGACAAAATATTTGCCATCTTATCAGAGATGGATCCAGAGGAGGTCGCCGCGGTCAACGAGGCAAGTGAAAAGATTCAGGGATTGATAAAGGGTGCTGAGATAAATGAGGAAATCAGACAGGCCATTGAAGATGCCTATGAAAGCCTCTGCCACGACTGTGGTCTCGAAGCAGCCCCCGTTGCTGTGAGATCAAGTGCCACTGCTGAGGACTTACCCACTGCCAGTTTTGCAGGCCAACAAGACACATACTTGTGGATCGAAGGCAAGACCAACGTGCTCGAGAAGGTGCGTGATTGCTGGGCGAGCCTTTTTACGCCCAGGGCCATTAGCTATCGCGTGAAGAACAATTTTCCCCATGACAAGGTATTGATCAGTGTTGGTGTACAGCGAATGGTGAACTCAAAGACCGCCGGTGTGATGTTTACCCTTAACCCCACGGATGGTGATCGATCTAAGGTAGTTATTGAGGGGAGTTGGGGCCTGGGAGAGACTGTAGTGTCAGGTTCTGTAAACCCCGACAAGTTTGTAGTGGACAAGGTCATCATGGAAGTCAGCGAACGAACCGTGTCCAAGAAGCATATCCAGTGCGTTTACAATCCCGAAGCTGGCGGGACAATGGATACTGAAGTAAATGAGGACATGCAGGATAAATGCTGTTTGGAAGATAGGGAGATCAAGGAGCTAGTACAAATGGCAAAAAGGATTGAGGCCCATTATGGCCGCCCTATGGACATTGAGTGGGCCATTGATAAGGATATTCCCTTTCCCGATAACATCTTCATAGTACAGGCCAGGCCGGAGACAGTGTGGAGCCAAAAGCAAGCCGGGCCCAGGATAGGTAAAAAATCAGGCTATCAACTGCTCATGGAACAGGCCATGAAGCGGATAAAGATACCGTAGGAAGTTAAGAGTGAGCTAGAGTGCGCTAGAGTTAAGAGTGAGCTAGAGTGCGCTAGAGTTAAGAGTGAGCTAGAGTGAGGAGCCAGGGAAATTAAATCTCGAATGATCAAGTATTCTTGGCTCTGAGTGGCGAACGTGTAACAACAAACCATAAACCCTTGAACAATTAGAAGCTAATGACCATTGGTCAGCAAAACATATAAAGGAGGAAAAGACTGTATGAAAAGCATGAGAGATTTTATTGAGCAGGCGGAAAAGGAAGGAATGCTGAAGCGAATCAAGGCAGAGGTGGACTGGAACCTTGAACTATCTCACATTGCCAAGCT
>CAZAKC010000091.1:0-7768 GCA_964485655.1 uncultured Desulfobacteraceae bacterium | reverse complement strand
TAGCCGTACTGGTGGGTGTGGGCGGTGCATACCTGAGACCACAATGGGTCAGCCTGGACGCCTGGGCTGCCCTTGTTGTATCGTTTTTCATATTCAAGGCAGGAGCTGGGATTATTCTCAGGGCTTATAAGGAGTTCACAGATGTAGCTCCTGGCACATCTATTCAGGAAAAGATCAGGCAATGTGCCTTAGAGATCAATGGGGTTCAAGGTCTCCATGACCTGAAGATACGCAGTTCAGGTGGGCGCTATCAAATGGAAGTCCATGTGGTTGTGGATGGTGAAATTACAGTTCGAGCTGGACACAAAATTGCAAAGGAGGTTGAGCAATGCCTGATAAGCGAATTCTCTGAATTAGGCAGTGTAATCGTCCACGTGGATCCAGATGAAAAAAATGGGGCTGAGAAAGGGAGCAGTTAATACCCCTTCCGCCCCATACAGATTTTTCTCCTTTATGGCCTGAAAATCAGCAACCATGCGTGCGCAATGAGCACACTGATGATCATATAGGGAAATGCTGTCTTCATGAACCCGCCAAACGTTATTCTGTAGCCCCTTGACTCTGCTATTCCCATGGTCACCACATTTGCAGATGCACCAATAATTGTTCCATTTCCGCCAAAGCAAGCACCCAGAGCGAGTGCCCACCAAAGGGTATTCCCGGCTCCGGGAATTACTTGGCTTAAATAGGCTACGATGGGAAGCATTGTTGCTGTAAACGGGATATTATCCACAAAGGCCGATAGAATCGCAGCGACCCAAATGATAAGGGCAGTCGCAGCAAAAAAGCTTCCTTTGGACAGATGTAAGATCCCATCGGCGATAAGTGCCAGTAGGCCAGTGGAGTCCACAGAGCCAACTATAATGAAGAGGAAAATGAAGAACATCAGGGTGGGCCACTCAATATCCTTCTCGATCAATTCTATGAGATCTACCTTGCCCGAAAGGACACCGATTGTGAGCATCACTGAGGCCCCCATTAGTGCAGCTATACTCACTTCCATGTGCCAATAGCCGTGGGTAAGAAAAAGGAAGATACAAAATGCTAGAACTCCTAATCCATACCTGAGCAGACCAGGATCCGTAATCCTGTACTCGTCCCTTAGTTGCTGTATATATTCTTCAACATTGTCCACCTTGGCCGAAGCATATGCCTTACCCCATATGAGTTTGGACATCAGAATGAGGGCGGCAGTAGCTGCAACACAAATAAGGGCGAGGGCTTTCACAAAGTCAACAAACGTTAGGCCAGCGTAAGAGCCGATCATGATGTTGGGGGGATCGCCTATGAGAGTGGCGGTACCCCCAACATTTGAGGCAAGAACTAAGGGGATCAGAAGATATAGAGGGTTGAGGGACAGAGATACACAGATCTCTATAGCCACCCCCGTAAGCAGAAGCATTGTTGTTACGTTGTCAAGGAAGGAGGATGTGACAGCAGTGAATATGATCAAATAGATTGCGAGAAGGAAAACCCTTCCGCGGGCCAATTTATACGCAAAATATGCGCACCACTGGAAAACACCTGTGTGCTTCAGCACCCCCACGATTATCATCATTCCCATTAACAGAAAAATTACGTTCATATCAATAGAAGCCATAGCCCGGTCAAATGATATGATGTGGTAAGCGGGATCCAAGGTGCCGAGAGTGTATGAAATGAGCATCATCAGGGCAGCCCCGATCATCGCTGCGATAGTCCGGTGGAGAAGTTCAAAGGAAATGAGCACATAAATGAGAATAAAAACTATGGTAGAGATCCAAAACGCTGGCCCTAATGTTCGGGAAAGCATGATGTCTTCGCTGACGTAGTAATGATTTCCTTTGCTGGCAAGCTCATTTCCCTTAAAGGTAAGCGTCCTGGACTTGAAGCTGGGCTTCTTGACCTCTATTTCAATAGTTGCAGTATTAATAACCCCTTTTTCTAATTGAAATCTTGCAACATATTTACCATTATGTGCGGTCATAGCCTGGTCAATAATCTTGCCATTGACTCTTATAGTTACCTCAGCCTCGTCCACAGGCTCTTTATGGTTGTCCAGTACGTGACCTGAAATATTAATCGTGTCTCCATTGACGATTTCAGGTCGATACTTCCTTGCATGACCGTGTCCTGCGAAAACCTGGCACGGCATAAACGCGATTATTCCCAAGCAAATAGCAATGGCAGCTAAGGATTTATTAAATCTCATGAAAATCGCCTCCTCTTTCCACCAGCCGCTAACAAAGTACCACCAGCCGAAAAATTAGTGCCAATTTAAAGATAGGCCCTGCTCTGCACTGAGGTCTCGCCTCGAAACCCTCAACAGGCTTAATTGCGACAGGAGCCAGTTTTGATTGAGAAAAAATCGGTTCGGAATCTACATAACGTAAAGCAGCATGTCAAGAGAAAGATTGAGAAATTTTTCTCAAACAATGAAAAAGTTTCTCGCTTTGAAATCGATAAGCTAGACGATGGATTACTCGACAACTATTGTGGCCTGAACATTAAAAGCCAGAGCTGAGCAATACCCACAGAGATGAGCATATAAGGAAAGGCAGTTTTCATGAAACCGCCAAAAGTTATGCGGTAACCCCTGGACTCAGCAATCCCCATAGTAACGACGTTTGCTGAGGCACCGATAATTGTTCCGTTTCCGCCAAAGCAAGCGCCGATAGCGAGTGCCCACCAAAGCGTATTGGCAGACCCGGGGATCACCGAGCTGAGATAAGCGACTATTGGGAGCATTGTAGCGGTAAAGGGAATATTGTCAACGAAGGCGGAAACTATTGCCGCTACCCACAATATCAGACTGAGGGCAGCTACAAAGTTGCCCTGGGAAAGCTTCAAAATCCAGTCAGCGATCAGGGAAAGGAGTCCAGTGGACTCTACAGCGCCAACAATAATAAAAAGGAATATGAAAAACATCAATGTTGGCCATTCGATATCTTTTTCTATCAGCTCAATCAAGTTAACCTTGTCCGTCACTACAGCTATTGTTACCAAAATGGCTCCGCCCATCAGAGCAGCAATGCTTACCTCCATGTGCCAGTATCCATGGGTGAGGAAGAGAAGGACAGCAAAGGCAAGGACACCTAATCCATAGGACAGAAGTTTCGCGTCTGTTATACGGTATTCTTCCTTGAGCTGTTGCACATATTCCTTCACATTTTCAACCTTTGCTGAGGCATAGCCCTTACCCCATACAAGCTTTGTAAAGATTACCAATGCTACCATGCAAACGCCGCACAGGGCCGCCAGGGCTACAACAAAATCAACAAATGTCAGTCCAGCATATGAACCGATCATGATATTAGGTGGATCCCCTATCAGTGTAGCAGTTCCTCCGATGTTAGAGGCAAGCACCAAAGGTATCAGCATATATAATGGGTTTAGGGACAATGAAGCACATATTTCAATGGCAACCCCCGTTAGCAATAACATGGTAGTAACATTGTCAAGAAAAGCAGAGGCAAATGCCGTGAATGCCATCAGGTAGATAGACAGAAGAAAAACCCGTCCTCCTGCAAGTTTATAAGCGAAATACGCACACCATTGAAAAACACCCGTGTGCTTCAATACGCCTACGATCATCATCATGCCCATAAGAAGAAATATTACGTTCATGTCTATGGAAGCGATTGCAGTGTTAAAAGAAAAGATATGGTAGTCTGGATTGATTGTTCCAATGGTGTAGGAGATAAGCATCATGAGGCCTGCACCCAGCATGGCGGCAATCGTCCTATGAAGGAGCTCAAAGGCTATGAGAGTATATGCTAAGATGAAGATGACTGTGGAAACCCAGAAGGCAGGCCCTAAAGTTCTTTGTAAAATTACATCTTGCAAAATTGAAAATTGTCCTTGCCCTCGAAGTGCTTTATCAGATCGCAGCGATATAATCTGGGTCTTATAGCTTGTCTTTTTGACCTCCAATTGGATGGTTGATAAACTCATTTCCCCCCTCGGGATGATAAAGCGGGAAATGTATTTCCCATTACGGGTTGTGGTAACTCGATCTACCTCGTGACCGTTAAATTTTACTATGATTTCTGCTTCACCGACGGGCTCCTTGTGCGTGTCAAGGATAAAGCCGGAAATGGTGACCACATCGCCGGTTTTGGACTGGTGGGGGATATACTTTCTAGCAGACGAGCCATCCTCTGCATATGCCACAGTACCCAGGAGGAGGAAGATCATCAATGAAACGGCAACTGCCGCCAGCATAAAGAAGTTTTTTGAGCCCATGGGTCTCCTTTGTCTTGTCTTCCAATACGGTTTGATAAGTTCCGAGTGATCTCATTGCCTTACCGTAAATAGACCAAGTCTGTTTAAAAAAAGAAACTTAAATAAAGAAGAGGAGTAGCAAAAGATATCAGGGGATGTCAACAAAAACCAGTCTATCCAGTTTCAATAGATCGGGTTGTTGACACCCCCAGAAATGCTATGATAATGGTTGTGCAAAATGGCACCCCTGACGTTTAGTATTAAATCAATAGCTGTCCAGAATGCTATCATGCTCCTAGCTCTGGGCGCGGTATTGAGTTTTATTGGCTTCGCATTGACAAAGAAGAGCCCCAAGCATGTTGTGATTTCATTGCTATGGTTGGCCGGAGTTGTGCTGTTTTTTAATAGTCCCCTTTTTGGCTTCAGCCGAGTGACTATTAGCTACGATGGAATAAAGATCGATTATGGTATCCTTTCCTTCCGAAATACCACAGTTCCCATTACTACCCCCTGGAAGATAGAATCCCACATAAGCGGTATAAGAAGAATGAAGAAAGTTTATACGCTAAGGCTAGGCTCCCATGAGAGTATGCGGGTAAAGAGTCGAGGAGACCTTGAGCTTTTAAAGCGCATCGGTAGGGCCATTGATGAAGTGAGGAAGGCGACAACAGCATCTCAGCGGCTGGAGGGTATTGAATATGGATTTTCAACTGAGCAAAGAGCAGAAAGATATAAAAAGGGCTGCACGCGAATTTGCTGAAGGAGAATTCAAAGACATTGCTTCGGCGTGCGATGTAGAGGAGGATTTTCCCCGCGAACTAGTCGCAAAGGCCGGTGAATTGGGATTTCTGGGAGTGTTCATAGACGAAGATTACGGGGGAGCGGGGCTGGGATTCCTTGAGCATGCACTTATACTCGAAGAATTCTGGCGGGTGGATCCAGGCCTTTCCCAGGAACTTAGTTCGGTGACTTTTGGCGCTGAAGAGCTGTTGCTCTTTGGCACTGAAGAACAGAAGAGCAAATATCTCTCACCGCTCACTCGGGGTGAAGCCATAATGGGCTTTGCCATTACTGAACCGGATGCAGGCAGTGACACCGCCTCAGCCAGCACATCTGCAACATTTAAGGGTGATGATATCATTATAAATGGCTCTAAGGTAATGATTGGAAATGGGAGCGTCGCGGACTTTTTGCTCGTGTTTTGCCTTACCCATCCACATGAGGAAAGGAAATCGCGAAGACATAGTATCGTCGTTGTGGAAACGAATAGGGAAGGCTTTGAAGCGGACAAGATAACAGGGAAAATGGGGCTCCGGGCATCCAACACTGCAAACATTTTCTTCTCCAATGTTCGGGTGCCCAAGAATAACTTGGTAGGTAAGGAGGGTGAAGGCTTTTACCAGTTGATGCAATTTTTTGATCGATCACGCGCTTATGTGGCGGCCCATGGGGTGGGGCTTGCCCAGGGAGCGCTTGATCTGGCTATTGAACACGTGAAGCAAAGGGAGCAATTTTCTCGGAAGATAGCATCATTTCAGGTCACTCAGTTCAAAATAGCAGAAATGGCAACAAAGGTTGAGCTTGCCCGAACCTTGACTTACAGAGCTTGTCTGAGCGTGGACTCCGGAAAACCCGAGACTAAGCTTGTGGCCATGGCAAAGTGGGCTGCAGCTAGGACTGCTGTGGAGGTGGTCGATGAGGCCCTACAACTTCATGGTGGTTATGGCTATATGAACGATCACGATATTGAGAGATTTTATCGGGCGGCTAAGGTTCTGGAAATCTACGAGGGAACAAAGGAAATTGAAAAAATAATCATCGCACGTCGCATATTGGGAAAATTTTAGCCTTGTAGTGTTTGTTACATTGTGGCAGACTCCTCGCCAACAACACGCAATGAATCGATTCAGAGCCAGGCTTTGTTTAAAGGTCTCCGGAAAAAATATGCAGGTAACCGTCTAACTTAACAAAAGGAGGGAGCCAATGAAGGGAAAAAGTATCAGGTGGTGTCTGCTGGGTGTTTTGGGAATATGTCTCATATTCGGGCCTGCGGCTTTTGCTGCTGGAAAGCCCATAATCTTGGGTGTACCCACATCCTTAGGGTTTCTAGAGGGGAAGGAAGGCCTTTTCTGTGTGAACATGGCAGTGGATGAGATCAATGCCGCAGGGGGCGTAAATGTGGCAGGAGAAATGAGACCTTTCAGGGTCATTGCCATTGATGCAAGGGGGGCCGAACCTGGAGTGCCTGTGGCAGAGGTAATCAAGGCGCACAAGAAGTTAATACTGGAAGACAAGGCAAACTTTATTGTGTTTGGTTCTTTTCGCTCTGAGTGTGCAATTGCTGCGATGGATGTAGTTGGGCAATACAAGATCCCCATGATTCTGGGCACTGCCATGTCACCTGCCATGGAGAAGAAAGTCAAGACCAATTATGACAAGTATAAGTATACCTTTCGTGTGTGTCTCAATGCGGTCTACCTGATAAAATACTTGGGAGGTACAATGGCCTATCTCAACAAGCAGTTTGGTTTTGATCGTGTGTTCATCATGAATCAGGATGTGGCATGGGCCCGCAAGACCGGGGATCTTATGATCAAATTGGTCTTCGATAAAATGGGATGGAAGGTAGTGGGTCGCCAGGCCTATCCCACTGGGTCCTCTGATTTTTCAGCCGCCCTCATGAAGGCCAGAGCGAAAAAGGCCCAGGTGATCCTTCCCATCTTTGATATGCCCCAGAGCGGTATCCTGGTGAAACAGTGGAAGTCCATGCGTGTACCTGCCTTGATCGCAGGCTTTATTTCACCCCTTGCAGGTCCATCTGCATGGAAGTCATTTGACGGGAAAATCGACGGGGCCATCAATTCAATTTTTGAGATTGGCAATGTGCCCGTCGCAAAAGTGCCAAAATCTGTGGAATTCTTTAACAAATATAAAAAACGTTATGGTAAACCCATTGAGGCAGGCCATTCACCTGCCCCTGCTTATGAAATGGTTTATATCCTGAAAGAGGCCATAGAAAGGGCAGGGACCATTGATGCTGATGCCGTGGTGGCCCAATTGGAGAAGACCGATAGAATGGGGGCCATCGGGCGGATAAGGTTTAACAAGGGGCACCAGGTAATCTATGGCCAGGATCCCAACCAGACTGCCATGGGTTGCATGGTGCAGTGGAGGAAGCCAGGAAAAAGGGTAATTGTCTATCCACCAAGTATTGCAGAGGGAAAAATTCAGCTTCCTTCTGGGCTCAAACCTGTAAAATAATAAAACTAACATGATTTGTTGAGGGCTTGGCCGAGTGGCCGCAAGACTGAGAGCCTGCTTACCAAGCCCTCATTTGTTGAGGCCTAGCGCATAACGGAATTGTACGCAATGTTTTTGGGTACGCTGATATACGGCTTTGTAAACAGCGCAATCCTTGCCCTTGTTGCCATGGGGTTTAATCTCACTTTCGGCATCAGTGGAGTTGCCAATTTTGCTTACGGCGCTGTTTATATTTTTTCTGGTTTCTTTACCTGGATTTTGCTTAATTCCCTGGGCTTGCCTTATATATTGTGCGTAATAGGCG
>CAZAKC010000090.1:0-7769 GCA_964485655.1 uncultured Desulfobacteraceae bacterium | reverse complement strand
GCCCTCCAAGGCCAGACGATATTGTCAATGCCTTTCATAAGGCCGGTATCATGGTTGATCCTGCAATATTTCAACACATGGACATGGCCCCCGGGCTTTTTATGAAAAAATATGAAGGAAAAGCAGAGTTTGACCCGGCCTTCTTCACGGTCCAATAATATAGCCTTCGATATAAGAAAAGTACAAACGTTGACTGCCCCATCTTTAGAATGCCTCCTCCGGAATGTCCAGAGCAGAGGTGTCTTCCTGCTGCAGTGACGCATGTCTGGAAAATACGTTAGTGAGTATGTTTCGACAAAAAAAGCGGGCAGTTTCCATCTTTCCCTTGTAAAATATAGCATCGGCTGATTCGGATTTTACCCCCGACAACTTCTGTCTGGCAATTAGCCCCTGTTGCATTATCAGGTGACCCATCACCGTCTCGGCAAAGCACTCTAGAAACCGTTTCGAAGTCAGCGGAATTAGGCCATACCTACCTTCCTGAAAGTACTTCATGTATCGCATGGCAAAGTCCCCTGTTGCCTGAGCAGCCTTGTACACAAGCTTAAAGTCATTGCTGAAGTCAGGATCATCCTCATGCTCCGATGTAAAGTTCATAACCTCACCTATCCAGTCCTGAAATGCCTTTCCGCCATCCAGGCCCAGCTTCCTTCCCACGAGATCTAGGGATTGGATATAATTGGTCCCTTCCCATATGGACACGATAAGGATGTCACGTGCGTATTGTTCTGCGGGGAAATCGCTGCAATACCCCACGCCTCCCAGCACATGGATCGCCTCCCGGGTGAGCAGATACCCGAAATCCGAACAATACGCCTTCACCAATGGAGTGAGAAGCCCCACCCGGGCATCCGCCAGCTTCCTCGTTTCTTCGTCAGGATCGTACATTGAAACATCGATCAAAAAGAACAGATTGGCGATCATAGCTCGCATAGCCTCAGTTCCTGCCTTAAGGGTCATCAAGGCGCGTCGCACATCTTCGTGTTTGATAATGGGCACTCGCTGTCCCTTACGGTTTGTAAATGGAGGGCCCTGTACTCTCTCCTTGGCATACGTGCGAGCCGTGTCATAGGCGCTCGCTGAAATGCCCAGGGCCTGTACGCCACAGCCCATCCGGGCTTCATTCATCATCTGGAACATCTTTGCCATCCCCGAATTGGGCTCTCCCAAAAGGATACCACGGCATCTGCCGTTTTCTCCGAAGTTCATAGTACATGTGGAAGAGCCATGAATTCCCATTTTTTCCTCCACGCCTGCACAAATTACGTCATTTGGCTCTCCGAGAGTTCCGTCCGGGTTTACCCAGATCTTTGGTACGGCAAAAAGGCTTATCCCCTTTGTCCCCATAGGCGCGCCTTCAATACGAGCCAGCAGGAGATGGATAATGTTCTCCGTGAGATCATGTTCCCCGCATGTAATAAATCGCTTTGTCCCTTCGATTTTGTAGATCCTGGGATCATCGGAATGCTCGTCAGGCACAGCCTTTGTTCGTAACCATCCCACGTCAGATCCGGCATCAGGCTCAGTCAGACACATCGTTCCTCCCCATACGCCCGTATACATCTTCTCTACGAAAAGCTCCCGGTCTTGATCCGTGCCAAAGTGTTCAATCAGGCGACCATTGCCCACTGCAAGTCCGGGATATGTCATGAATGCCATGTTAGCCCCACAAAACAGCTCCATTACCAGACCACCTACAATAGCAGGAAGTCCCTGCCCACCAAACTCAGGGTTGTTGGAAAGCCCTATCCATCCGTTCTCTGCCATGACCTTCCAGCACTCATGAAAGCTCTGAGGCACAGTTACGCTACCGTCTTCATGGTAGGCGATGCCTTCCCGGTCACCATCTTGCAATGCAGGACCAAGTTTTTCACGACATACCTTAAGGGCCTCTTCTATAATCATTTCAAAGTCATCAAGGCCGAAATCCTTATAGGGTTCATAGCTCAGTAACTTATCCAGATCCATGTGCTCGGAGAGCACGAATTTGAGATCCCTTGGATCCCTTTTGAAGTAACTAATTCCCATCTGAGTCCCCCTCTACGGTTAGAATTTGCTAATGTCTTCCCACTGATTAAATTCCTTGCAGAACGTATTGGGCCCATCGACTCTGATTCTCCCCATAACTTTAACCTTTGAGAGATTTTCCAATATGGAACGCCTTTCCCACTGACGGGCCTATTTTGTGGTAAGTCTGCGCCTTGGGTGAATAAATCAAAGGATCAATTTTCATGGGATCCGGAATCCCTTCTTTCATGCAGTCCCCATTGACATAGGACTCCACTATCTCTCCAATGACCAGTACGTGACTGCCCACCTCCACTATTCGCATAACCCTGCACTCCAGATTCACCGGGCACTTGGTCACCATTGGCACCTCTAACTTTGATCCAGCAAATGTCTCGAATATTCCCGACTTATCTTTCTTATTACCCGAATAGATGCCACAGAAATCAACTTGTTCTGCCATAGAAGTGGAGGGAACATTGATAGAGAAAGCACCATTTTTACGAATGCCTTTGAGTGTGTAGCGTTCCTGATAAACCGCCACGGCCACGGCAGGTGGCTTTCGGCAGGCAATGCCGCACCATGCTGCTGTCATGAAATTTGCTCTTCCATCAATTACAGCCCCAACCAAGACGGCGGGCATGGGGTACAATAGAGTCTCTGGCCCAAGCCTTACCTTTTGCATTTTTGACCTCCCTCTGCGTGATTAAGCTTTTCCCAAGGTTCCCCAACTGTCTTCTAATACACCACCTTGGGCTCAAATCCTAGCTAAAATTCTTTATCTCCCATTGACATGGATCTCCAAGGACTTGGCGAATGCCTAAATAACTTCCTCCGCTGTGCCATAGCTGCCGGGTGCAAGGTCTTTGTAGGTGGTGATACCACTTTAAGACATTTGTGAAACCGATAAATCGAGAGCTTTTCTGTTTTCAGGCTTTTTAATATGTATTTCACGATGTTATTCCGTTTTATACTAAGCAATAAAATTTCAAAAAATTGATTGACACTTAGCATTGACTGTTTTATACTCTGACTGGTCTTACCACTTGCAGGAGATACCGATGAAAACTAGGGCAAAACGCACAGTTGGGGAGACTCTTAAATTGCAGTTGGAAGAGTCTATCCTAGCTGGCGTATACAAACCAGGAGATCGGTTGCCCTCGGAACGACAAATAATGGAGGACTTGAAAATTGGGCGCAGCACTGTCAGGGAGGCCTATCACTCGTTGCAGCAGAAAGGCCTGATTGAGATCAGGCACGGCGGGGGTGCCTTTGTCCGGAATGTTGATAGCTCTATGGTCGGGGACACTCTAGCTACTCTGATCAGACATCGTCGCGTCTCAACACGACATCTCCAGGAGTTTAGAGAGGCAGTGGAAAGCCGATGCGCAGCCTATGCCGCTGAACGAGCAACAAAAGACCAGGTCGATGATTTAAAGCGGCTCCTCAATGAAATGGAAGCCCACTACCAAACTGTAGGCAAAGCCGATCTGGAGTTCTACGATCTCGAGCTCAACCTGCACACCCAGCTTGCGATTATAAGTGGCAATCCGATGTTTGAATGGTTCGCTATTACTTTCCAAAACAATGCCAGTTCCTTTGCAAACATATTGACAGACGAGCCTGTAAGTATAGCAGAAATCCTCGACGATTGGCATGACTTCATCACTGCGGTACAAAACAGAGAGGTGACCAAAGCTGCTATGATCATCCGGACCCATATCTTCCGTTTTGGGAAAATACTGGAAAAACTTGACCGAAAAAAGAAATGCGGCATCTCGACCGAATGAACTTTTACATGTACATGCGAGAGCGTTCATCAAATCTCCCATATAGAAACAGGCGATTTTCTTATTCTTCGGATCCCTTCAATGAAACATATATATTACGTTAGAGGGCCGCTGCAATAGATACGAGGACTAAATTCAAGGTGAGGGCTATTCAAGGATTGGGGGGTGAAGCACCAATAGGGCATGCTACACACATAAGCGGAAGGCGCGGATTATTGCGTTTTAGATTGGCTCATGAACCAAAATTTGTCTAAGGAGGGGGAGTTATGAAAAAAGCCATCATTATTGCCAGTATCTTAATCCTTTCTGTTGTTTTTGCCCTTAGTGCCACGGCTCAGGAAGTAAAGGTGGGCACACTTATGGCTTACACTGGGCCATTAAAAGAGTTCGGTCCGAGTATCAATAGTGGTGCTGAACTTGCCGCGAAACAATTAAACGCCGCTGGGCTTGATATGAAGCTAATTACAGCAGATACTGAGACTTCACCTATTGCAGGGGTCAGTGCTGCCAGAAAGCTTGTTAATATAGACAAGGTAGTGGCAATCATTGGGCCCCTATCAAGTGGAGTAACTGTAGCCGTAGCAGAATCTGTAACTTGTCCCAATAATGTACTTATGATCTCTCCTTCGGCAACCTCTCCCATGATTAGCACTTTGCCCGCTGACAGGGGAAAAGATCTGGTATTTCGAACCGCCGCATCTGACGCATTCCAAGGGGTGATCGCTGGTAAGCTCTGCGCAAGTTATAATAAGACGGCATCTGTCATTTATGTGAACAACCCCTATGGCCAGGGGCTTGCGCAGAGCTTTAAGAAATCATTTGAAAAATATGGTGGAAAAGTACTCGCAATGGTACCCGTTGACAATAAGCCCCAACCATCCTATGCAGCAGAACTGCGCAAGGCACTTGCCGGAAATCCTGACAGACTCTGCGCCTATACCTATCCAGAACAAGCCAAGATCTATTTAAGAGAGGCTATAGAATTATTTCATTACAGACACTTCCTGTTTTGTGATGGGACAAGATCTGAAGACCTGATTAAGGCGATCGGCGGCAAAAACCTTCAAGGGCAAATGGGTACGGTCGGAGCCTCCGCCAAAGGAAAGGCCAATCAAATCTTCGTATCCGATTACAAGGCAGAATATGGAAAGTCTCCATCCGGGCCTTTTATTTCCAATGCGTATGATGCGGCTGCCGTAATTGGTCTTGCTGCATACGCCGCAAAAGTGAGAGGGTTGCCATTGACTTCCATCAATATAAGAGACAATCTTCGCGCAGTGGCCAATCCACCCGGACAGTTGATATATCCCAATGAGTTCAAGAAAGCCTTTTCTCTATTGAAGCAGCATAAAAGGATTAATTTTGAGGGTGCCGCCGGCTCAGTCGATTTTGACAAGAATGGTGATGTGATGACACCCATCATGATTTGGAAATACTGGAACGGAAAGATCGTGCCTGTGCAATTAATAACCAGGCCCTCACAAAAGCTACGGCTTAGATAGCCAGTCACAAGAACGAATGTCCGTCCAGGCCTGCGATGCCAGGGGTGTATTTGTAATGTAAATTCGACTTGCTAACAGGAGTGCAATGGACAACAAGTACGACATTATTATCATCGGTGCAGGTATAATTGGATGCAGTATCGCGTTTGAATTAAGCAAGAAGGGCTGGAAGACGCTAAACATTGACAAACTTCCTGCTGCTGGTATGGGCTCTACCTCGAATAGCTGCGCTGTAATCAGGGTGCATTATTCAACAGTGGAGGGCACATCAGTAGCTTATGAAAGCTATCATTACTGGAGCAAATGGTCAGATTACTTGGGTGTAGAAGATCCCAACGGCCTTGCTGAGTTCATAAAAAGGGGCATCCTGGTGTTCAAATCTCAAGGGAACGATAACCTAAAAAAAGTCAAGAGTATATTGGAGAAGCTACAAATCAGATATGAAGAGTGGGACTTCTCCAAAATCAGGGAAAAATACCCAATCTTCAGTGATTCAAGCTACTACCCCCCACGCAGGCTGGACGATCCAAATTTTGGAAAGAAGAATGATGCCCCCCTTTCAGGAGCAATTTATTATCCACAGGGGGGCTATATATCCGATCCTGTCCTTTCAGTACACAATGTCCAGATCGCGGCAGAGGCCCATGGTGCAGAATTTAAATTCAATGCCAAGGTGGTCGATATATTGAAAAAGAATAATCGTGTTAGCGCAGTAGAGTTGGCAGATGGGTCTGTAATTTATGCACCGACAGTTGTCAATGCAGCCGGGCCTCATTCCTTTATAATTAATCGGCTCGCTGGAGTAGAACATGGAATGAACATCACAACAAGGCCTTTAAGGCACGAAGTGATTCACATTCCTGCACCCCGGGGGTTTGATTATGAGTCAGTAGGATGTCCTACATCCGATAATGATATCGGTGCTTACTGGCGTCCTGAAGTGGGCAACCACATACTTTCCGGCAGCGAAGATCCAGAGTGTGACCCTAAACAGTGGATTGAAGATCCAGACAATTTCAATCGCAATCTTACTGAGCAGGCCAAAGTCCAAGCCTGTAGACTTGCCCTGAGAATTCCAGACCTTGGTATTCCAAGTCACATTAAGGGAATTGTCGATCTATATGATGTAACCGATGATTGGATACCCATTTACGATAAATCAGACCTACCTGGTTTCTATATGGCTGTGGGTACATCTGGCAATCAATACAAGAACGCGCCGGTAGTTGGCAAAATGATGTGTGAGCTAATTGAGCAATGTGAAAATGGGAGAGATCACGACGTGGACCCGGTTATCTTTCACCTGGAAAATATTAATCGTGACGTAAACATGAGGTTCTATTCTCGCCTCAGGGAGATAAACGTAGAAAGCAGTTTCTCTGTACTAGGGTAGCCGTCAGCCTGTCTGCCCTTAGGTAGACAGGCGCTCCCAGATAAACAAAAAAATTTTATCTTACAGCTCAGCTCTTACAAAGTAACCACATTGTTGCGTAAACTGTATCAAGGCATCCAGTTTCTCCCTCGCTTTACCTGAATCAATGGATTCCCGTGCCCTCTCTATCGCACTTTCAATATCAGGATCAAGTCCAGCCACCACGAAGCTTGCTGCTGCATTAATCACAACCATGTCCCGTTTAGGGCCAGGTTCTCCAGCTAATATGCCATGGATAATGCGGGCATTTTCTCTGGCATTGCCGCCCCTTACCTCTTCGGGTCTAGCACGCTTCAGGCCAAACTGCTCTGGGACAATCTCGAAGGTTCTCATATCTCCCCCGGCAAGGTGAGTGACTCGTGTCGGGCCGCATATACTTATCTCGTCAAATGTTCCCAGTCCGCAAACTACAAAGGCTTCTCTGGTACCCAGGCGCTTGAGGACAATAGCCATCTTCTCGGTAAGTTCAGGAGAATAAACCCCCAGAACCTGAACGCTTGCGCCTGCAGGATTGGTAAGAGGCCCCAACAGATTAAATATGGTCCTTATGCCCATTTGCTGCCTGGGGCCTGCTACATGCCTCATAGCACCATGGTAAAGTGGGCTGTATAAGAAACCTATGCCAAGCTCCCTGATACAGTCCTCCACTAAGGCCCTGTTTATATCTAGGTTCACCCCTAATGCCTCCAGAACATCGGCACTTCCACACAAGCTGGACATTGCGCGGTTTCCCTGCTTTGCGACTTTGGCCCCGCCGCCTGCCGCCACAAATGCGGTTGCTGTCGATACATTGAAGGTGTTGGTGCCATCCCCGCCTGTCCCGCTGGTATCCAGCATAGTCTCGTATTCGATATTGATCTCATCCCGATCAATATTAATAAGCCCGTTGCTCACATTCAGTTTCCTGGCCTTTGATCTTACGGCCCTGGCAGCTCCCACGATCTCATCTACCGTCTCTCCTTTCATCCTGAGAGCAGCCACAAAGGCCCCAACCTGAGCAGAAGTGGCTTCACCTGACAGGATCTGCTCCATAATCAC
>CAZAKC010000089.1:0-7785 GCA_964485655.1 uncultured Desulfobacteraceae bacterium | reverse complement strand
TTATCCACTCAGTGGGTCTTGACTATGAGCTGAGAAAAAGGGCTCGGTTTTACTTTCACCTTTCCAATGGCAAAACCGTTGGCATGAGGCGATGCAAATCACCTCTCAGGATTGGCAATGTCTATTATTACAGATTTAACAACTTTGCATGGTCGCCTGATGAGTTCGATTTTCTGGTTTTGCGTTGCGAGGGAAAAGCCAGGTCTACGCACTATGTTATACCCCACCAGTTCATGCCCCGGAGGATAGTTTCACTGAATCCCGAAAGCCCCAGGGCTCATAGTAAATACTCCAGGTTTAAGGAGGCATGGCATCTGTTGGCTGGCCATAAGGAGCGATCGGTGGCTGCTGGCTAGCCTTCTCCTCCCAAATAGGGCTCGCCAAGCATTGCAGGGGCGGCGTGCCTGCGGGCGTCTTTTCCTATCACCGCAATAACAAGCACAATGAGTGTTATGAGGTATGGGAGCATACCCAAGATATTTGGCGGGATCCCAAGGGGTTGGAGCAAATATTGAAGGACGAAAATGCCACCAAAAAGAAATGACCCTAAATATGCCCGCAGTGGGTTCCACAGCGCAAAGATGGTAAGGGCGATAACTATCCAGCCTCTGCCCCCGGTCATCCCTTCGGCCCATGCCCTGCTATAAGACAGGGATAAATGGGCGCCTGCCAGGCCGGCAAGTGCTCCACCTATCATTGTTGAAAGATATTGAACTAAGGATACATTTATCCCCTGGCTTTCAGAAGCAGCCGGGCTTTCCCCCACTGATCGAATCACAATACCCCACTTGGTATGAGTTAATCCAAACCAGAAAATTACCCCCAAGATAATGGCCACGTAAAGAAATGGGTCCTGGTGAAAGAACATTTTCCCAACGTATGGGATGTCTCCTAGAAGCGGTATCTTGAGGTCATGGACCCTTGTGGGAAGAGGTGTTCCTATGAATGACTTACCCCACAGCCCGCTCAGCCCAAGTCCGAACATAACAAGGGCTAGGCCTGAGACCACCTGATTACCTTTTAGGGTAACTGAGACAAAGGCATGGATTAGCGATAACAGGGTTCCTGCCACAATGGCAACCACTACGCCAAGCATCACATTTCCAGTGACAAATGTCGTGGTAAAGGCACTCACAGCCCCCACGGCCATCATGCCCTCTATGCCCAGGTTCAGGATTCCCGCACGCTCCGCTATAATTTCTCCGAGGGTACCAAGTAGGAGTGGGGTGCCGGCTACAAGCGTGCGATGTACCACGGCCACGATCAAGGAATCCATCAGGCTGCCTCCCTGGCCACGAGTTTGACCCGATGATTGAGGAAGTAATCACCCATAATGAGGGAAAAGAGCAGGATTCCATTGAAGATTTGCACCGTAGCGGCAGGGAGGCCCAGGGAGACCTGAATGGCGTCTCCTCCGACGACAATCCCGGCAAAGAACAATCCGGACAATATTGTAAGAAGAGGGTTTAATTTGGCCAGCCAGGCTACAATGATCGCCGTGTAGCCATAGCCAGAAGATATGGATGAAGGATAACTCAGGTGGTGATGAATGCCTGCTACCTCGCCAACGCCGGCGATCCCTGCCAGTCCTCCACTTATGATCATCATAACCATGGTGACCTTCATAAAGTTAATACCGGCGTACCGGGCAGCATCTGGATTATCTCCTGTGACGCGCAACTCATACCCGAACCGGGTATAGTAAACCATGACAAATAGCACCACGGCGGACAGCAAGGCAAGCAGAAGAGTGACGATATGTATCCTTGTGCCGGGAATAACTGTCAAAATAGCAGAGGCAGGGAAATCATCGGTATAAGGAAATCCCATCTGTGTTTTGCCTTTCCACGGGCCGGTTACCAGAAAATTGAGCAACTCCGCCGCAATGTAATTGAGCATCAGAGTTGATATCACCTCGTTTACGTTGAAGCGCAATTTAAGAATCACAGTAGGGAAGGCCCAGAGTGCTCCTCCAATAAAGCCGACAATAAACATCAGAGGGATAATGATATAAAAAGGCAAATGGGGCCCCAGGTTTAGCGCAACATATCCTGCAAATATGGCACCTATAAGAAGCTGTCCTTCTGCGCCTATGTTCCAGAATTTGGCGCGAAACACCAGCGCAAGCCCACAACCAATCAGGATCAAGGGTATCGCCTTAGTGATAGTCTCTCCTAAACTGTAGAGGCTTCCAAAGGAGCCGGAAAATATTTTCCACAAGGCAAAAAGTGGGTTTACATGGCTGATCAAGAAAAGAATTACGATAAAGCCAAAACCGGCAAGCAAGGATAACAATATGATAGCTAAAGGCAAGAAGCGAGGGTAGGATAATCTCCTTTCTACCTTGATGCTCCATCTCATAGGCCTGCCTCGCGGGAGCAATCATTGGTGGCTCCAGTCATCATCATGCCTATCTGCTCCAGTTGGAGTTTTTCCCTGGGCACTATACCCATAATTTTACCCTTGAACATAACCCCGATCCGATCGCATAGCTCAAATAACTCCTCAAGATCTTCTGAAATGAGGAGAACTGCCACGCCCTTTTCTCTGAGCTTGAGAATCTCCTTTCTTATGTACTGGGTTGCACCTATATCGAGGCCATAAGTGGGGTGAGAGGCTACGAGCAAAGAGGGATGGCCGCTAATCTCCCTGCCCAGGATCAACTTTTGGATATTTCCACCCGAAAGGGTTTTAATCGGCACACTTATGGACGGTGTATGAACCCTGAAATTTGAAACGATCTTTCTCGCATATTCTTTTATTGACGTGAAGTCTAGAAAGAGTTTTCCCCCAAAGGCCCTGCGGCCATGTTGTTTCAGAACTGCATTTTCGTAAACGGCAAGACCAGGTGCCGTGCCAAACCTTATCCTTTCCTCTGGGATGTGGGAGACTCCCATTGCGTTAACTACATGGGCAGAGGCGTTGCTGATGTCTCGGCTATTAACTCTAACGCGTCCTTTCTCGGCTTGCCTCAGCCCTGTTATGGCTTCCACGAGTTCCTGTTGCCCGTTTCCTGAAACCCCTGCAATACCGAATATCTCCCCTGCATGGACATCGAAACTGATATCTTGCACTGAGATGAGGCCCCTGTCTCCCCTTACCGTAAGCCCGCTTACCTCCAAAACAACAGGACCCTTTTGCAGCTTTTGCCTGTTAAGATCAAAGAGTATCTCGCGTCCTACCATCATCTTAGCAAGTTTGCATTTGTCTACATTCTGTGTCAGCTCTGTGCCTACTACCTCCCCATGTCTTAATACAGTAACGCGCGTGCAAATGGAGAGCACCTCGTCAAGCTTGTGGCTTATGAACGTAATACAGTGACCTTCTGAGGCCAGGCGGCGTAGCGTCCTGAATAGTTCGTCTGTCTCTTGTGGGGTAAGGACTGAGGTGGGCTCATCAAGGATTAAAAGGTCAGCGCCTCTAAAGAGGGCTTTAAGGATTTCCACCCGTTGTTGTTCCCCTGCTGAGAGTTGCCATACATAGGCCTCAGGGTTTACCCGCAATGCATAACTTTCCTGAAGCCGTTTTAGCTCTTGGGACACCTTTCGTACGGGAAACAGAAAGGGTGCATCTTTATACCCGAGCGTGATGTTCTCCACAACGGTATGGTTCTGAATCAGCTTGAAATGCTGGTGGACCATGCCTATTCCCAGGCGGATTGCATGGGCGGGTGAGTCCAGCGATACAGGTTGGCCGTTTATTCTGATAATCCCGCGATCAGGGCGGTAAAGGCCATAGAGGATATTCATCAGCGTGGTTTTGCCCGCGCCATTCTCACCAAGAAGGCCGAGGATTTCTCCCGCCTCCACATGGAGGTCTATGTCCTTATTGGCGATGACATTACCAAAGGACTTGGTAATGCCCATCATTTCGAGTTTCTTGATCCTTGTCATTGTTTTATCAGTTAACTCACCACGGAGACTCGGGAGACACAGAGAAAAAGGGGGCAAATCAGCGCGTTTTCATATCTGCCCCCTCTCTGCCGCACGCCGCCAGCAACATGCCCGAGCGCTCTGTTTTCGGGTAATTCATGGGACGAACAACTATGTCACTCCCGCGTAAGCCTGCCCGACGGTCAGGCGGGCGGGAGTCTACCATAGCCAATTATCTGGATTCCCGCTTTCGCGGGAATGACGTAAAGCGCTGTCCGTTAGGAGGCAGGCAACTGCGCAGACGGACTTTTTACAGAGCTATCACTATTTGGGAATATTACCTACTATATTATCAACATAGTAGTTGATACTCAACAGCTCACCCTTTGTGGCCCTTTGGTCGTTTTGGAGCCTCAGCTTGCCCTTGTTGTCCTTGATTGGTCCCACAAAGGGGTCAAAAACCTCAGGACCTTGTTTCATCTGAGCAAGCCTTTTCATAACCAGGTCATAAGCGCTGATTTTTCCAAGATCAGGAGTGTTGACCATAATTGATTTTAGTGTGCCAACAAACTTCGGATTGATCTTGTGATCTGGACTGGCTCCCAAGTGAGCGGCCCCCTCTTTCACCCTCCACCACATGTCCTTGTTGGTCCATTTTCCATCATGGATGTCACTTAGGATTTTCTCATACATAATTCCCCAGTCAACGAGCTGACCAGATACTGCCGAATCAGGACCAAACTTCTCCATAGGCGAGTAATGACTGAAGGTATACACCGCTTGGCCCTTTTCCATATGCTCCTGACCCACCTGAATCACGCTTGGGGAGTCTTCTGTAAATGCCAGAGCATCGCAGCCGTCAGCTACAAGGGCCTCAGCGGCCTCCCTTGCCTTTCCTGGGGCATACCAGGCAAAAAGCCACCGAACGTGCACGGTGGCCTTGGGATTCACTGCCTTTACCCCAAGGGCGTATGCATCAATAT
Source organism: uncultured Desulfobacteraceae bacterium (assembly GCA_964485655.1). GTDB lineage: Bacteria > Desulfobacterota > DSM-4660 > Desulfatiglandales > Desulfatiglandaceae > B111-G9. The sequence continues at coordinate 2,930 of CAZAKC010000089.1, read as the reverse complement.
GGCGGATGACTTCTGGTATTGGGAAGGCTCCAACGTATCCCACCTTGTTGTTCTTTGTGAGGGCGCCTGCCATGAGGCCATTTAGGTAATACATCTGATAAAGTTCGGCAAAATAGGTACCCACATTCTTGGCTCTTTTGAAACCAGAGCAGTGCATGAAAATCTTATCAGGGTATTTTTTTCCAGCAGCAATCGTGGCATCCATGTACCCAAAGCTTGTGGTAAAGACCACATCACATTTTTCCCCCCGAATGAGTCTGTCAATGATTCTAGCACAATCAGCCTCGCTCACCGATTCTACATAAACTGAATCCAGCCATGGCAGCTTTTTCATGGCGTAACGTCTCCCCATCTCGTGGGCATGAGACCAGCCGTAATCCCCTACAGGGCCAACATAAATAAAGCCGGCCTTGAGTTTTTTGCCTGCCTGTGCTGTGCCACTTAAGAATACCGAGCCAACAACAAAAAATACTAGTGCTGCAAGAATGATTAACTTCTTCAATTTTGTCCTCCTCCTTTTAATTTTGTATTGGAAGCTCTGTTTGAAATAGCGGGGAAATATGTGCCTGTCCCCTTTGGGTGGGCCCAAAACTCCATGTCTTTATCATATTGATCCCGAAACCTGTCAAGGAGTTTATAGGGTAGGCAATAGTGCTTAAAGAAATTAGGTCATAGCTTTAGGCGAAATTTTCAGGTCAGAGTCCGGAGGAACACACAGTACAGGCCTGGTTATAAACCTCAAGACCCTTTCAGCCGTACTGCCGAAGAAGATATTATCCATGTCGCTGTCTTTTGCGCAACTGCCGATGACTATCATATCTACCCCAAATTCCACTGCTTTTTTGTTTATCTCAATATAAGGGATACCCTCGGTAACCGATAGCTGGATACTTTGGCACTGAGTCCCGTTTGTGGCTCTCCTTACAAAATTTTTCAGTTTGCTCTTGGCCTCCAGGAAAAGCTCCCGCTTGATCTCTGGTTCATTTCCAAATCGATGTTCACTACATTTCTTGATGAAACTTTCATCTACCACGTGCAGTGCAATTATCTGGCCGTTTTTTCCGTCCAAGAACTCGCATGCTTTTTTCAAGGCCAGTGCAGAGCAGTATGAAAAATCAATACCAACCAGAAATTTTGGGCTGTCATCCACCATATGAACCTCTCCTTGTATACGAAATGAAACGCTTTTTGGATTGTCTTCTGTGCATACATTTAATCACTCAAGCCAACATGTCAATGAACTAGGGCTTTACGCGGCCTTTGATAATCAATAGTCCAATCTTATCTTGTGCGAAAGGAAAGTGCAAAAATAGTGTTGACTAAGGAATGAAAATAGATTAGGTATATGCTTAAATAAGAATTCAATTAAGAAATCGATCCATGAATAAGATCGTAAGCATTTTCAAGGCCCTGGCAGACGAAAATCGACTTAAAATCATCGAGATGCTTCTTCGTGGTGATCTGTGCGTAGGGGCATTGGCTCATCGTTTGGGGATATCAAGGGCGGCCGTTTCTCAACACCTACAGATTCTGAGTAATGCCGAGCTTATAAGTGGACAGAGACGCGGTCACTGGATTCACTATATGGTACACAAAGAGGCACTGGAGGAAATATCCAGGGTGCTTGGGGAAATGAGCAGGCTTCGCAAGGATGTGGAGGCCATATGCCTGAAAGGATTACCCATGGCCGGTGAAATTTATGACAAAAGGAGGTTAGATAAAATGTGCATGGATTGCTGTCAAAGACCTGAAAGGCTAAAAGGTAAACCCTCTGAGTGTTCTCCTGATCAGATCAAGGAGTGTCACGGAGACGTAAAAGATCACCCTTGCCTCGAGGGCAAAGACCAACAAAACTGATTTATATATGCACCCGTGGGTCTGCGTGTCCTGAGTCACCGGAAGACATGGGGCTCAGGCGGTTTAGTAAGTCCTGGAGCCACTGGGCGAACTGAAGACTGATCTGATTGGGAGGGGTTAAGAAGTGGTATATCTATACGGGGCGGTGGCTCTCGCTCTAATATGTTCTTTTCTTGCCGACAGGGCAAAGACTTACAAAGCCCTCAAAATTACAGTAAAAAGATTTGGAAAGATACTGCCTGCATTTGCTGCGATGCTGGTGCTGGTTTCTATTGTGTTGGGTATTATTCCAAACGAACTTATTGTTCGCTACCTGGGTAGAAGCAACATGCTGACCGGCACTCTCGCGGCATCTTTTTTTGGCTCCATAACACTTATGCCAGGGTTCATTGCGTATCCACTGTGCGGGATCCTGCTTCAAAAGGGAGTGAGCTACACAGTAATTTCGGCCTTCACAACAACCCTGATGATGGTTGGTTTTGTCACCTTTCCCATAGAAAAGAAATACTTTGGGACTAAGGTGACAGTGATAAGGAACGTATTGAGTTTTTTTATTGCCCTTACAGTGGCAGTGGCGACAGGGTTTTTTTTCGGAGAGATTTTCCCATGGATGTTCAAATAGTGAAGCGGTATGGCAAGATAACCGGTTTCATAGCATACGGAGTTTTCGTGGCATTATCCTTCTGGAAAGGCTATGGACCTGGAGAGGAAATGGGCAAAAGCCTCGGGTATTTTACTATGGAGATGCTCAAGATCCTCCCGCCTGCGTTCATCCTTATCGGCCTATTTGAGGTCTGGGTAAAAAAGGAGACAGTGGAAAGACACTTTGGGAGCCAAGCGGGGCTGCGGGGGCACATTGGGGGAATCCTGCTTGCAGGTACCACCGTGGGAGGGCTCTATGTGGCCTTTCCTGTGGCCTACAGCCTCTACCGTAAGGGAGCGGATCTGGGGGTTATCTTTAGCTATATTGGGGCTTCTGCCATATGTCGAGTGCCCATGACTATATTCGAGGCCTCATTCCTTGGCTTGAAGTTTTCCATAATCCGGCTTTCTGTCTCAATCCCGCTGGTTAT
>CAZAKC010000088.1:0-7788 GCA_964485655.1 uncultured Desulfobacteraceae bacterium | reverse complement strand
GTGGATGGCACCTGAGGTGGATGGACAAGTGCTCATAAATCGAGGCCATGGCCTTGAGGGGGAGATAATGAATGTCAAAATCACAGATGCCCATCCATATGACCTGGTGGGAGAGATAGTGGAGTAGGTATTTATGGCGATGCACAGGATTTGAATGGACGAGTGAGGGAAATTTGTATAATATGGCGAAAAAAAGAGGAAGCTGAATTGGATATTATAGCGAGTTACCTTTGAATAAGGCAGATGGAGCAGGTAAGAAGCGAATCGTTACATACAAGGGACCAGGATGTGCTGGCAAGATATGCACATCACTTCAGGCTTATCGAAGAGGAGCTTGAAGGGGCGCTAGCCTCTACCGTGCCAGCCATAGAAGAGATTGGAAGGCATACTTTATTAGGCCAGGGCAAGAGGCTCAGACCTTTGCTCTTTATTCTGAGCGCCCAGTTGTTCGGTAACGAGGACAAGGACCTGTACAAGTTATCAGTCGTATTTGAATATATTCATACCGCCTCCTTGTTACACGATGACGTCCTTGATAATGCAGAAATGAGAAGAAAAAAACCCTCTGCCAATACCTTATGGGGAAATCACGCAGCAGTATTGGAAGGAGATTTCCTTTACTCAAAGGCGTTCCTATGCGCCGCAGATTTCGGAAATCTAAAATTTTTTAAAAAACTTACCCAAACCACCACCGTTATGGCGGAGGGCCAGGTCCTGGAACTTCTCCACACTGGCGATTGGGATCTCAGCACTGGGACCTATTTTGACATAATTATCGCAAAGACCGCAGTGCTTATCTCGGCGGCATGCTCATGCGGTGGAATTATCTCAGGTGCCGGGAGACAAGAAGTGGCGCGGTTGGAAAGATTCGGGAAGAACATGGGCATTGCATTTCAATTGATTGATGACGTCCTGGATTACACGTCGACTGAAAAGGTATTCGGTAAGCCTGTGGGAAAAGATTTGAGAGAAGGAAAGGTAACCTTGCCCCTAATCTATGCGTTGGGACAGGCGGGCCCTGCAGAGAGGAGAAGGATTGTGACCCTTTTAAGTGAGATCTCCCGGAGTGAGCAAGCCCGCAGAAAGGTAGTTGATATTGTTAGAGAAAGCGGTGCCATTGAGCGAGTGCAAAGTGAGGCAGAGGCGTACGTGGGTAGAGCAGCACGTCAATTGGAAGAATTTCCCAAATCTGAAGCGAAGAGTAATTTGCTTGAGCTAAACCAATACATAGTGGAGAGGTCTTTTTAGACAATCAGCCTAAGGCAATCCGAGGCCACGACTATTTCCCCATTAAAGTTCTTCCTACACTGAGCGCCGATATCTGTTTCGAGGCATTCAGGATAGAAGTGCGTGAGCACTACCTTCTTCACCCCAGCCTGCTGTGCTATAAGCCCAGCCTCCCCTGGCGTTAAATGCCCCTTCACCTTTTGGCCTTCAGGAAATGATGCCTCAATAATTAGTAGATCCGCCCCCTCAGAAAGCCCTATGATATCCTCTGTAAAATCAGTGTCTCCGGTGTATACAATTGCCTTTCCACCAGGGCTCTGCATCCTTATTGCGATGCTTTCTCCTGTGTGGTTAGTAGAGGCCACCGTGAAATTAAGATTCTTCCAAGATACGGGATCCTTATCACCAGGGGACACTTCTTGTACTGTTAGCAGCCCCTTGGGCAGATCCAGGTAAGGGCGGTAAGCTGCTTGTAATTGACTTAAGAATCTTCGCAACCCAGGCGGACCCACGATACTGAAGGGGTCGCGTTTTTGCACAATTTTGGGATATTTTGTGGCGAAAAGCAAATGAATGAAGTCCGCGGTGTGGTCTGGATGAAAGTGTGTAATCCATATACCTTGAAGTAAATGGAAGCGAATGCCTAAGCCCGATAATGACCTGAGGCTGCCAGGTCCTATATCAAATAGAAACCGATCTTTGCGGTGGCATATGGCTATGCAGGGAGAACCTCTATGAGAAGATGGCAGGCCAGTACCAGATCCTACTATGGTTATATAAATTTCATCATTTAAAGCCATTTTTCAGTCTCCTTTACGATTGTCAGCTAGCTTATATAAGTTTTGATAAGTTAGCTGTACGTTAGCGCGTCCTGTAAATATTGTTAGCCTCATACAGTGGTTTTCATAGATTATAACCAATATAGCATGCAGCAAAGCCCCGTAATAAGGGCCAAGATACGCACTCAACAGGGCATTCCGACCCGAGAGAGCGTTTGGAAAAAGAGTAATGATGTTAACGAGTTGGAATAGGACAATGAAAAACAAAAAAAATCGCTCAGTCAACACTTTTTATCATCTTTTTTCTTGACACCTAACAGGAATTAGATATAAGAATGCTTGTTCAAAAAAGCACAAGGTGTTCGTGGTTGGGTGCAATATATGATGGTGGAGTTGGCCCGCTCGACATTGAAAGGGGTTGATCAAAGGAAGGCCATCTCCACCTGAAACGGACATTTGGGACAGAAATTCCATTACACAGAAGGAGGAGTGCGTATGTCAAATCTTATCCCGCCTCATGGTAAAGAGGAAAAACTAATGCCCTTGTTGCTTAAGGGCGACGAGCTTCAAGCAGAAATCAAGAAGGCCGAAGGGCTCAAATCCATCCGAATCACATCCCGTGAAACTTCAGACTTAATCATGATGGGAATTGGTGCATTTACGCCCTTGACAGGCTTCATGGGTAAGGCCGACTGGAAAGGCGTATGTGATAATTTTACAATGGCAGATGGTACGTTCTGGCCTATCCCCATCACCGTTTCTACGGATGACGAAGATATCAAGGAAGGCGATGAGATAACCCTTGTAGATGACGAGACCGGTACATTAATGGCCACAATGCAGGTACAGGAAAAATATACCATCGATAAGGAGTATGAGTGTAAAGCAGTTTTCAGGACCGCTGATACTGAACACCCAGGTGTTCAGAAAGTCATGGCACAAGGGAAGTACAATCTGGCTGGACCGGTAAAGGTCTTGAGTGAGAGTTATTACCCCGAGAAATTTAAGGGTATTTATCACAGACCAGAAGACAGCAGGAAGATTTTTGAGGAAAAGGGCTGGAAGCGGGTTGCAGCCTTGCAGCTCCGAAATCCCATGCACCGCTCCCATGAATACTTGGCAAAGATTGCCGTAGAGATTATGGACGGCGTGTACATACACCAGTTGGTGGGTAAACTGAAACCGGGTGATATCCCTGCCGATGTGAGGGTCCGAGCCATTCAGACCCTCGTGGATAACTATTTCGTAAAAGATACCGTGGTACAAGGTGTTTATCCCATGGAGATGCGCTACGCTGGCCCTCGTGAGGCCCTGCTACACGCCACCTTCAGGCAAAATTACGGATGCAGCCATATGATTATAGGTAGAGACCATGCGGGAGTGGGCGATTATTATGGGCCATTTGACGCCCAGAAGATTTTTGATGAGATTCCTAAAGGTGCTCTTAAGTGCCAGAACCTTAACATTGACTGGACCTTTTACTGCTTTAAGTGTGAAGGCATGGCTTCCATGAGGACCTGTCCCCATGGTAAAGAGGATCGACTTTTGCTCTCCGGTACAATGGTCCGCAAAACCCTTTCAGAGGGTGGCGAGTTGCCTCCGCAGTTCTCTCGTCCGGAGGTGCTCCAGATATTGAAGGAGTACTACCAAAATCTGGAGGAAAAGGTGGAGATAAAGCTCCATGGGGCTGCCACTGGAGAGGTAAAAAAGGACTAAGGGTTGGGCCTCCCCTTAGGGAGGCCCTTTATCCGCCTTCGCACAAGACCACGGATTTACACGCGGATGAATTCGCAAAGAAATTGTTGTGCTTCGGCGCGATGCTGTCCAAAACTGAGGCGGATAACCGCGGCGTAGCCAAAGGCGAAGACGGGGATCTTGGGGGCACGGGTTTACCCGTGGGCCGCATTGAAGAAGATAATCACAAAAGCCTATGGTAGAAAGGAGGTGTATTCAAAGGTCTTTTAGGTAACAAACCATCAGAAGCACAAGAACAGCAAATTCGTTGAAATCAGGAGGTGTAATAATGCCAAGTTTCGTAATGGTAGAAAAGTGCGATGGTTGCAAAGGGCAGGACAAGACTGCTTGCATGTACATCTGCCCGAATGACCTGATGGTGTTGGACATGGAAAGGATGAAAGCCTATAACCGCGATCCCTCCATGTGCTGGGAGTGCCAGTGCTGTGTAAAGATTTGCCCCCAGCAGGCCATGGACGTGAGGGGTTATGCTGACTTCATTCCTCTGGGAGCAAGCGTTATCCCATTGAGGGGTTCCCAGGACATCATGTGGACGGTCAAATTCCGTGACGGAAGCATAAAGAGGTTCAAGTTCCCTATCAGGACGACTGAAGAGGGCACAGCGGATCCATTGGGAGGCTTCCCCACACACGATGATCTTAACAGCCAGGCTCTTGCCACAGAACCTGCATCACTGGGACTCGACGCGGTTCCCACAAGATAAGAAAAGGAGGTGAGAAAATATGGCAAATTTTGAGACGGTAGAAGTTAGCACTGACCTCCTCATCGTTGGTGGGGGATTTGCAGCTTGCGGAGCTGCCACAGAGGCAGCATATTGGGCAAAGAAAAATGGGCTAAAGGTAACCTTGGTTGACAAGGCGGCCTTAGATAGAAGTGGGGCCGTTGCCATGGGACTGTCGGCCATTAACCAATACATAGGTATAAAGGACGGCGATAATACTCCTGAAGACTATGTACGGTACGTGCGTCAGGACCTGATGGGTGTTTCCAGGGAAGACCTGGTTTACAACATTGCCCGTCACGTGGACTCCACTGTGCATCTGTTCGAGAAATGGGGTCTCAAGATCTGGACCGACGAAAATGGCAAATATGTTCATGAGGGCCGGTGGCAGCTCATGATCAATGGTGAGTCCTACAAGATCATCATTGCCGAGGCAGCCAAGAATGCAATCGCGGATGCCGGCGGTGAGATCTACGAAAGGGTATTCATTGTGGAACCCCTCGTAGAAAACAATAAGATAGTGGGTGCGGTGGGATTCAGCGTACGTGAAGAGAAATTTTACGTATTCAAGGCCAAGGCTGTGGTGTGCGCCATGGGTGGGGCAGTGCACGTGTTCAGGCCTAGGTCAGTAGGTGAGGGCTTTGGCCGTTCGTGGTATCCACCATTCAACACCGGCTCCAGCGCCTACTTCACTATTAAGGCCGGCGCAGAAATGACTTGTCAGGAAGTAAGGTTCATCCCCGTGCGCTTCAAGGATGCTTACGGTCCTGTGGGCGCATGGTTCTTACTGTTCAAGTCGAGGGCAGTGAGTGCCGAAGGCGGCGAGTACATGGTGGTTCATAAAGACGAACTGCAGAACTGGGCTCCTTACGGCCTTGCAAAACCAATTCCGGCCAACCTGAGGAACTATTTGGGTATGCTTGATACGGAAGCCGGCTTGGGCCCACTATATATGGAGACTCATGAGGCCATCGCAAAACTGGCCGAGCAGTATAAGGATGATCCCAAGGCCTTTAAAAAGAAAATGAAGGAACTGGAGAGCGAGGCATGGGAGGACTTCCTTGACATGACCATCAGCCAAGCTCACATGTGGGCAGCACAGAACGTAAAGCCTGAAGAAAAACACTCTGAGATCGCGGCCTGTGAGCCTTACTTCATCGGATCACACTCTGGTGCCTCCGGTGCATGGGTAAGCGGCCCTGATGACTTGGATACCCCCTATAAGTGGGGTTACTGCAACATGACCACAGTCGAGGGGCTGTTTGCTGCAGGGGATGCATCTGGTGCGTCAAGTCACAAATTTTCCTCTGGTTCGCACGCCGAAGGCCGGATTGCCGGTAAGGCTGCTATCAAATACATTGTTGAGAAGGGCACCGAGCCTCAGGTAGACATGGGCAAAGTGGAAGAATTGAAGAAGAAGGTATTACAGCCGCTCGACACTTATCAACAGTACAAGGATCTCACCACTGATGATTCGGTCAATCCCAACTACCTCCTTTGGAGGCAGTTCATGGATAGACTACAGAAGATTATGGACGAATATGTCGGTGGCGTTACAGCCCAGTTCAAGACCAGCAAGGCCTTGCTGGAAAGGGCTATGGAGCTGTTTGTGTTCTTGAAAGAGGACTCCGAAAAACTTGCGGCCCGCAATCTCCATGAGTTGATGAGGTGCTGGGAGAACATACACAGAATGTGGCAGGGTGAGGCCCATATCCGCACCATCTTGTTCCGTGAAGAGACAAGGTGGCCGGGGTATTACTTCAGGGCTGACACTCCCAAGATGGACAATGACAATTGGCTTTGCTTTGTGAACTGCAAATGGGATCCTGCCAGTGGCGAGTGGGATGTCTTCAAGAAAGACATCTGGACCATGCCAGGAGTCTAATGCTTAAACCATAATTAATGCTCCGGATGCCTTTTACGAGGCACCGGAGCATTTCATTCCTAAAATCGTCTTATGAAAAATGGCATGCGCATTTTGTGAATAGCCCATTGCGGGGGAGAAAGCACTCGAAAATGGCTATTGACGAAATGTGCATTTTGTAATATTAGGTCAACGCGTAAATAATTCTAAGAAAATCCTTATGCTGGAGGAGACAATGGTGGAAACACAAGCGAATACACAGAGTATCTTGGTGGTGGGCGGAGGAATAAGCGGTGTGACCGCTGCGCTTGAGGCCGCAGAGGCAGGATACGACGTGGTCCTCATTGAGAAGAATCCATACCTGGGAGGAAGGGTTGCTCAGTTATATCACTACTTTCCTAAGCTGTGTCCCCCAATCTGCGGACTTGAGATCAATTTCAGGCGAATGAAGATAAACCCCAGGGTTCGGTTTTTTACTATGGCGGAATTAATAAAGGTCTCAGGGGAGAACGGTAATTACGATGTGACCATCAAGCTATCACCCAGATATGTGAATGAAAAATGTACCTGTTGCGGGAAGTGTGCTGAGGCGTGTGAGACAGAGATAGATAACCCATTTAACTTTGGAATGGACAAAATCAAGGCCGCATATTTACCCCACGAATTCGCATTCCCTATGAGATATGTGCTGGACCCATCGATTGTAGGAACTGATGAAGCAAAGAAATGCCAAGAGGCCTGCAAGTATGGTGCGATAGACCTGGATATGCAGGAAACCACCTTTGATATGAAGGTGGGTGCCATTATATGGGCAGCCGGATGGAATCCTTATGATGCTTCCAAGATCGAATATTACGGCTTTGGCCAGTACAAAAACGTGATTACAAATGTGATGATGGAACGCCTGGCTTCACCCAATGGCCCAACGAAAGGGAAGATCGTCAGACCCTCTGATGGCAAGGAAGTGAAGAACGTGGCATTTATTCAGTGTGCAGGGTCTCGCGATGAAAACCACCTGCCTTACTGCTCAGGGATCTGCTGCCTTGCTTCCATGAAGCATGCAACCTATATAAGAGAGCAATACCCCGACTGTCAAGTTACCATTTTCTTTATAGATATCAGAGCACTGGACCGACTGGAGGATTTTTACACAAAGGTTCAAGAAGACGACAAGGTGTCCTTTGTCAAAAGTAAGATTGCCTATATTACAGAGGATGAGGATACAGGCAACCTTACGGTTGAGGGAGAAAATACAAGGACAGGCGAGCAGATCAGAATGTCGTTCGACATGGTGGTGCTTGCCACCGGTATGGTGCCAAATAAGATGAATGGAGTGGCACCGCCTGAAGTCAGTTATGATGATTACGGCTTTATTGTGTTAGATCCTCAAAAGCCGGGAATATACGGCGCTGGATGTACAAGGAGGCCAACAGATGTTGCTA
>CAZAKC010000087.1:0-8042 GCA_964485655.1 uncultured Desulfobacteraceae bacterium | reverse complement strand
AGCCAGAGGTCCTTTGTGTGAAGGGGGTTGAAGATGCGGACGCCCTTTACATTAAATTCTTGTTCTCCGTTATAGAGCACCGCACCTGGGGCCACGCGATCAAGCCCCAAGGCCTGCAAGCGCTCCAGGCCTTTTAGGAAGTCCATGGAAAAGGTCGCTGCGGAGAACACAGCTTGCAAGGTCGGCCCTATTCATCTGCATTTTGGATTGACATAATGTTGTGGGAGGGACTTGTGGAGGAGGCTGCCAAAGGCCAGGCATTTATCATAGCCAAGGCAGGAAGGCTCATGGTCAAGGTTGTGCCCTTAGGTGATGAGGAAAAGGGGGATAAAGGAAAACTGGGGTTTATGGCTGGTGAGATTTCAGTGCCTGATGACTTTGATGCCATGGCAGCATCAGACTGGGCGCCTTTTTTCAATGTTTGGATTTTATAGCAGTTCAGGGTGCCAAGGTAAACCCTGCGGTCACAAAGTGCTTGTCAAAGGAGAAGGCGTGACTAACCCCATATCTCTTCATAACAGCAAAACTCACTGCATCCGTGTAACTAAAGTCCTGGTCCTCATATTGCCGCAGTATTGCTTCAGCCATGTTCTCCAGGGTAGCATCTGAATAGAGCTTGACGATCCTTGGACTTGCAGAGACATTTTGTAAGAATGCAATAGCCTGTTGGTGGCCTAGCGCCCGGCGTAGCAGAATGTAGGTTTCTGCTATCACCAGATTCGTGGTTGTAAGGTGATGATATTTTCTCAACAGTCTGGGAAAAATAGAGGCTGCCTTTCTGTGGAATGCGTCTGACTTGTCCGCCAGGGCATACCATGCACCGGTATCCACAAAGATAGTGTCATTTTTCATTTTGCAGGCCCGCTGCTGGGATTAGCAAGATATTTATCGTGGTCTTGGCTGATATCCTTTTTCCCAGAAGAGCCAAGGCCGATTATGCCCATGGCAGGATCCTCTTCAGGAGGAAGGCCTTCAATGAATTTAGAAATGCAGTGGCGAATAATGGCTGCCTTTGATTTGCCAGTGGTACGAGATAAGGCCTCAATTGCCTTGTTTTGCTCGGCGTCTAAATAAACCTGAATTGGTATTTTTTTTGCCTTTTTCACTGCAAAATCCCCATGATATCGAATAAAATGCTACATAAACAAATAACATGCCATTATATTTTTGTCAATCATAGAATGGGCTAGTCAAATACCATATCCTACCTCAGAGACAAGAAGTAGTTACCTCAATAATGAAGATATGCAATGATGATTGACATAGTAGAGGTTGTTCAGTGGGAGTCAACGGCACTGCGGGCTTGTTGGTCCTGCTTGTCCATGTGATAAAGGGTGGCGCCCACAGGTGCAAAAGAGAGGAATACGATATTCGCTCCAGGGATCAGGAAGAGAAGCCCAAAGCCCACATGAAAGGGTAGGGTCTTCAACAATAGCTTAAATCTCTCCTTAAAAGGCAGCATGCGCCTGGCAGGTACTAGGTCAGTGTTGTCCCACGATAGAAATATGACCGCCACAAGAGAAGACAAGATAACAAGAATTGGCCCCAAAGGTATGACCCAGCCCACTATCATTAGTATGAGCGAGATGAGAACAGGTATTGTGGTTCGCGGTATCTCTTGGCGCACCAAATAACCAAATAGTTTTACAAGAGATACTTTCGGCTCATCCACGTGACCCCTGATTTTCTTCTCAGTTATTCGAGACATCATGTCCATTATGACCACACTGAACAGGATCTGTGCCGCCAGATATGAAATAACAGCGGAGCTACCAACCAAGAGGAAAGACAAGAGCCAGGAGACAACGTACCAAAGCCATATGATGAGATGGCTTTGGGGTTTTGCCCAAATTAGGTTAAGGATCTGCTGATGATACGCCAAGATGAGTGTGGCCGATATGATTGTGAGGATCAGGACGGCAACAAAGCGCAACATCCCCAAAAAGAGAAGCTTTGGAGACCTTATGGAGAACCATAGGCCCTTGATGTTATATGCGATTCCTTGGAAAAATCCCATCGAGTCCCTCTCATTTTCCTGCCTGGCCTGGCCCACTGAGCCGGTAATCAAAGTTGGCCTTGATATGGAGCCGGGCAACCGTGACTGATCCAGGGAAAGCGGGAAAAGGTGCTGCAGCCTTCACCGTTCTCATTGCTTCGTCATCCAGCACTGGGTAGCCCGAGGAGTTTAGCAACTTGAGATCCAGAAGCGCCCCGTCCCGCGACAGCGTGAAGATCAAGAAGGTCTCACCCTCTATGAGATCGTCCTTGGCCTTTGGTGGGTATTTCCATTGGGCCATGAGGGCCTGTTTTATGACCCTCGCATAGGAGACATAACGTTTGTCAGTGGTATCCAGGGATATGGTGTCTTCACCCTGAGGGGCGGACTTGACCTTGAGGTCCTTCAGACTTGCAGCCCCCATGTTCTGTTTGTCCGTGTCAAGATCCTTGACCGGGGGTCTGATCAGCTCCACATGGTATATCCTCAAGGGCTTAATCGGCCACTTAATCGGGAAGGCGCGATTGACCAATATGAGAGCGATGACATGGAAGACAAGGGAGGTAACCAAGCACACTCGCATGATCCCATGCTTGCGCGAGTATGTCTGTAGCTCACTTAGTGTTGTTGCCCTCTGGGCCATTAATCCACCAGTCTGTTTTTTTGTCAAACCACCAGGAGGTCCAGTCTGTGGCGAGGATTTGCTCGGCCATGTCCCGGGCCTGGCGGGTCTGAAGCCGCTTTACGGCGAATGTGAGCCAGTCCCTTGCATAGGCGTTACCAATATCCAGGTGTTCTTTTAGCTCCAAAATGAGATCCAATTGATCTGCGTCTCTTGCTGCCCGTGCCTCGGGCGTTCGGCCCTCATTGAATTCTCGGCTTAATCCCACGATTTCTTGAGCAAATGGGAGTGAATCAACCTGGTCTTCGAGGGCCCTTGCTTCATCAATCTTTACATACTTCTTGTTCACGTAATTGTGATCTCCGGTTCTGGCCTCTGCAAGGTCGTGAAAGAGGGACATCAGGACCACCTTTCGCGTATCGAGCTGGGGATCTGCTGAGGCAAGTACGTAACCGATTATGGCTGTGCGAAAGGAATGGGCGGCTACAGACTCCCTCCCTGAGCCTAGGAACTGGTATCCAGTTCTGGGAGTCTTTTTTAGCATTCCCGTCTCAAACAAGAATTCCACGACCCTTTTCATAATCATTTCTCATAAGGGTTGAGCATTGAAAATGTCAAGGGTAATTTGGGCCCTCGCGCCTTGATTTGTGGGCTGCAAATGGTTAGTATGAGTGCAGCGAATTAGGGCACCTGTAAGCTGGGATGATATTTAGATAGATTAAGGTAAGCTAGGAGCGCACTGTAAGCAAACTTATGAAGATTAATGGAGAAAAGCTAAAGATATTTACGTACCCTGCACGTGTGCTGAGGCAGAAGGCGGAAATAATTACTAATATAAATGGCGATCTAAAAAAGTTGACTGACGATATGCTCTTCACAATGTACTCGGCGCCCGGTATTGGTCTTGCCGCAAATCAGGTAGGCTCACTGGACAGGGTCATTGTATTTGATCTGAAACCTGATGAAAAGGACGCCAAGAAACCATGTGTGCTGATCAATCCTGAGATTGTGGACCGAGAGGGCACGACCAAATCAGAAGAAGCATGTCTTAGCGTGATCGATTATTCTGCCGAGGTTAAGAGGAGCGCAAGGGTTTTGGTAAGAGGCATTGGCATTGATGAAAAGCCACTAGAGATTGAGGCTGATGGTCTGCTAGCCATATGTTTGCAACACGAGATTGATCACTTAGACGGGATCCTTTTCATTGACCACATCAGCAGCCTGAAAAGGGCTATGTATAAGAAAAAGCTGAGAAAGATTCTGAACAAAGAGTGATGCGCCTTGTCATCAACCATTGATTCAAAACCTCTCTTGCCTCCCAATCCCAGGGTGATTTTTATGGGCACCCCTGATTTTGCTGTACCTTCCCTGCGCGCCCTCGCTCGGGCGCCGGTGACCTTGGTAGCGGTAGTGACACAACCAGATCGGCCCAAGGGAAGGGGAAGAAAGCTTTCCCAACCTCCCGTAAAAGAAGTGGCCCAGGAATATGGTATAGATGTGATGCAGCCAGACAAGGCCGCGGCCCCCGAGTTTTGTGCTACCATTAAGGATGCGGCCCCGGACCTCATCGTAGTGGTCGCATTTGGGCAGATCCTGAAGAAGACACTCCTTGATATCCCTGGCTGGGGCGTACTGAACATTCACGCATCTTTGCTGCCAAGATACAGGGGGGCTGCACCCATCCAGTGGGCGATCTTGAATGGGGAGACAAAAACAGGTCTAACTGCTATGAAGATGGATGAGGGCATGGATACAGGTCCCATCATAAGGCAGGTAGAGGTGGAGATTAAAGAGTACGAGACTGGTGGAAGCTTACATGACAGGCTTTCTGATCTGGCTGGGCCTTTCTTGGTTGAAACCATAGAGATGCTGATCAGGGGCGATTATGATCTCAGAGAACAGGAATCCTCCCTGGCGACTTATGCGCCCAAGATTGATAAATCTATGACAAAGATCCAATGGCAGAAACCTTCCCGGGAAGTTGCTGCGCTTATCCGAGCATTTGACCCATGGCCGGGTGCTCAGGCAGAGATAAAGGGGAAAATGGTCAAGCTCTTTTCTGTTGTTTCAATAGAAGAGGAGCACTCGGGGCCGGAGCCTGGCAGCATAGTCTCAATAAACGATGATGGGATCGTTGTGCAGACAGCAGATGGTATGATCAAGTTTTCCCAAATGCAACTGGCAGGGAAAAAACGGCTTCCTGTGCAAGAAGTAGTAAGGGGTTTTTCCATTTCTCCAGGGGACCGATTTGAATGAGGAAAGGGCAAAGGACAGCCCATTGTGTCAAAGAAAGCCTCAGCAATAGAAAAAGACGCAGCGGGGGGAGCATCAGGACGCAAATTTGTGCTCCTCCTGATCCTGTGTTGCTTTGTCCTTGTGGGTGCAGCTTTCCTGCTGTGGTATGTACCCTATGTGGGGCTCAACAATATAAGCCCCCATCTTCCCCTGATACTCGCGCTTTGCTTTGGGGGGCTGGTTCTTTTCGGCCTGGGCGGTGCTCTCACGCTGGTTTTTACTATTCTGTGGGGTCGGAACCTTTTTGTTAATCGAAAATCCCGCGGAGTGGTGATAAGGTTTCTTTTTCCTATTCTCGTGGGAATTGGTAGGCTCCTTGGCATCGGCAAAGACGATCTACGTCGCTCTTTTATCGCTGTAAACAATCGCCTGGTTCTGGCTGAGGCAAAGAATGTGAGGCCGGAAAAACTCCTTATCCTGCTCCCCCATTGCCTTCAGTTCCATGAATGCCCCGTCAGGATCACTGGCAACATAGAAAATTGCAAGGCGTGCGGGCGCTGCAAGATAAAGGATCTGGTAGCAATTTCCAAACGCTATGGCGTGTCCATTTCAGTGGCTACAGGTGGCACAATCGCAAGGAGAATCGTGGTAGAAACAAGGCCTGATATCATCATAGGCATTGCGTGCGAGAGAGACTTGACCAGTGGCATACAGGATACCTACCCAATTCCCGTATATGGAATACTAAACAAAAGACCCCATGGCCCCTGCTATGATACGGACGTAGACCTTGATCTGGTGGAAAGGGGCCTATCTACATTCCTGGAAAATGGCAGATCCATCCCCCAGAGACCTGGCTCTTCAGGCCCTCAATAGATTTGATAAAGAGGGAACTATCCCCCGTTATCACCTTGAGCAGGCATTTCGCCGCCACCCAGCAGTCTCTGTTAAGGACAGGGCCTTGGCGGTTCATCTCACGAGCGGTGTGTTGAGGTGGCGCCTAAGACTTGACTGGATTGTCAAGCAAAATGCGAAATTCCCCTTTTCCAAGATCCAACCTCAGGTTCTTAATGTCTTGAGGATCGCCTTATACCAGATATTCTTCATGGACCGAATTCCCGATTCAGCAGCGGTAAATGAAGCAGTGAACCAAGCTAAGTCCATCGGCAAAGCCCATATTGCGCGTTTCGTAAATGGGATCTTGAGGGAGATTATTCGGAAGAAAGACACTGGGCATGTTCCCCCCAGAGAAGCTGATCCAATAGAATATTACTCGATCATGTATTCATTCCCCCAATGGCTTGTTCGCAAGTGGTTAACCGAGCTGGGAGAAGGCTTTGCCCGTGATCTAATGGAGGCATCAAACCGTGTCCCAGACCTGGTGATCAGGGTAAATACCTTGAAGACCAGGAGGGATGCCTTGATGGAAGAGCTGGCAAAAGAAGGCATTTCATGCTTTCCTACGAGATATAGTCCTGTGGGAATCGGCATAAGAGACCTGAAAAGGCCTATTACAGACCTCGAAGCTTTTCAGAGGGGGTTGTTCCAGGTTCAGGGAGAGGCTGCGCAAATATGCAGCCTATTGTTGGGCCCGCAGAGAGGCCAGCGGGTGTTGGAAGTGTGTACAGGCATAGGGGGAAAGGCCTCCCACCTCGCTGAACAAGTAGGCGGCGCAGGTGTGGTGATCGGCCTTGACAAAAAGATGGGCAGCCTGATAAGGCTGACTGAGACCTGCAAGAGGCTGGGAATTCATTGGGTTTATGCTGTGGCTGCTGATGCGACCGCTGGCATGGAAAGGCTTTTTGCCGCACGATTCAGAAGTATTCTGCTTGACAGTCCATGCTCGGGGTTGGGGGTGATATCCAAGCACCCTGATATCAAATGGAGGAGAGAAGAAAGTCACATCAGGGAATTAGCGGAACTACAATACCGTATTCTGTCCAATTCTATTAGGCTGCTAGAGCGGGGCGGGGCCCTGCTTTATGTGACGTGTACTATTTCACGGGAGGAAAATGAAAAGGTGGTTGAGGGCCTGCTTAAAGAGCACAGCAAAATTCGGTTAAAAGACCTAAAGCAGATAGCCCCGGAGTGGGCTAAGGACCTGGTGGATGACCACGGCTTTTTTCGCACATTTCCAAATCTACACGGGCTAGATGGATTTTTCGCCGCGATGTTTATCAACAGGGAGGCATAGCTCTATGAATAAAAAGATAGCTCCTTCTATTCTTTCCGCTGACTTCAGCAGACTGGGTGAAGAAATTCGGGCTGTTGAGAAGGCAGGCGCCGATTATATACACATAGATATAATGGACGGGCATTTTGTACCCAATATTACGATTGGACCTATGATAGTAAAGGCCGTGCGCGGCATCACGCAACTTCCCCTTGATGTTCATCTCATGATAGAAAATGCCGATCTATTTATTGATGTGTTCCGCGACGCCGGGACAGACATCCTTACTGTCCATGCAGAAGCCGTTACACACCTTCAGCGGACCGTAGTGTATATAAGGCAACAGGGGATGAAGGCAGGGGTGTCTGTCAATCCAGCTACGCCACTGAGCGTGCTAGACTATGTATTAGAAGACATCGACATGGTTCTTATAATGACAGTGAACCCGGGCTTTGAGGGGCAAAAATTTATTCCTGCCATGATCCCGAAGGTGAAGAACCTCTACGAAACGATACGCTCCAAGGGTCTGGACATAGATATAGAGGTGGACGGTGGAATAGGCCCCGATACAATAGGAGAAATTTCCGCTGCGGGCGCAAATGTTTTTGTTTCGGGATCAGCCATTTTTTATAGTCAGGACTATGAGGAGACTATCACTTTAATGAAATCAAGGATGTAGGGATTAAATAATCTGCCGCCGGGAGGGACGAGAAGTCTTAAGATGTCTCCCTTCGGTCGAAATGACATGGAAAAGACTCATGGTTCAGCTAAGAACTGAATGCCCGATGACGCAAGTACGGAGACATCCCATTGCTCCACATGGGATGCCACATAGGCTTAGGAGAATCGGTGTTAGATCACCCAGTCGCGCTAATTGCCTCCAGGCTGAAGGTTGAAGGGTACCCACTTGAAAGTCACCAAAGTCTTTGACTAAAACGGATATTATTGTTATATTTTGTTTGTGGCCGGAGGGATGTCCGAGTGGTTGAAGGAGGCGGTCTTGAAAACCGCTTGGC
>CAZAKC010000086.1:0-8045 GCA_964485655.1 uncultured Desulfobacteraceae bacterium | reverse complement strand
CAAAAATCCATGGCATGAGTATTCTGACAAGTTGGGCCAAAGAGCGCTGGAAAAATATTGAAGGAATAGTTTGATTTTTTCTATTTACAAATGCCCACCACTTGGTCTATTTTAATCTAACCTGAATCTGGGCGGTTAACTCAGCGGGAGAGTGCCATCCTCACACGGTGGAAGTCGGGGGTTCAAATCCCCCACCGCCCACCATTCAACTAAGAACCCTCTTTGTAACCCGTAGCAACTCCCTCAACTCGAAAGGTTTCTTGACAAAAGCCAAGGCGCCTTTGTTGAGAGATTCCCTGATTGGACCATTCATCGAATATCCACTTGCTATTACAACTTTGGCCTTAGGGTCGATCCTCAGGATCTCTTCAAGGCATTGTTTGCCACTCATTCCGGGCATGACGTAGTCCAGGATCACAAGAGAAACTTCACTTTTGTGTTCTCGAAAAATCTTAAGTGCATTTTCTCCGTTCGGAGCACAAAGCACCTTGTAATTGAAAGTCTCAAGAATCTTCCGTGCAAGCTCCCTCAGGATCTCCTCATCCTCCACTACCAGGATCAGTTCGCCATTGCCCCGGATGTCCTCCCTTCGAGGCTTTTTCGCTCTATTGGAAGTCTGCCCTTCACCCTCATATTTAGGAAAATAAATCTTAAATGTAGTTCCCTCTCCGGGCTCACTATAGCATGTGATATATCCGTTGTGATTTTTTACAATACCATATACCATCGCAAGACCGAGGCCTGTCCCTCTGCCTCGCCCCTTTGTGGTAAAAAACGGCTCAAAGATATGCTTCAGTGTGTCCCTATCCATCCCATGGCCTGTATCAGAGATGCTCAGGAGAACAAAGGGGCCGGGTTTTGCTCCCAAGTGTACCTTACAGTAATCTTCGTTTATGTCCACATTTTCGGTTTCAATTGAAAGCCTCCCTCCTTCCGGCATTGCATCCCTTGCATTTACCACCATGTTTACGATGACCTGCTCTATTTGCACTGGATCGGCATTGATGGTACCTAGCCCCTCTTGGAGCTGAAGATCAATATCGATCATCTTCGGTATGGTTCTTTTGAGGAGCCTAACAACCTGCCTGACCACGTGATTCAAATCAACAGGTTTAAGCTCACTCGGGACTTTTCGGCTAAAGGTCAACACCTGACGGGTCAGCTCTGCCCCCCGTTTCGCCGCTTTCTCTATCTCCTTCAAGCCCGAATAATCCGGGTCATTGTCATGCTTTGAGATCAAGAGCATCTGAGTATGGCCCAGGATAGCCTGGAGGAGATTGTTAAAATCATGGGCGATCCCTCCAGCCAGAGTACCGATAGCCTCCATCTTTTGTGCCTGTCGCAATTGCGACTCCAGCAGCTTCCGTTCTCCCACGTCCCTTATGATTGCAACGCAGCCCTTTATACCGGCCCCCGAACCCTTTAAAGGAGACACGGTGCACTCGCCGTAGATTACGTTTCCATTCTTATGAACAAATGTCCACTCAGTCCGCGAAAAACCGTCTGTGGCTATGTTAGGATAAACAGTATTGCAAAAGGACTCGAAGCTCTCCCTAGAAGGATGGATAATTCTCATGGACTTACCCACAAGATCAGATTCGGAATAACCAAAAAGATTGATGAAAGCTTTGTTAAATGAAACTATTTTTCCCTCATTATTCAACTGCACTATCGCGTCGTTTGAGCTTTCCACTAGGCTCCTATATCGTTCCTCACTTGCCCTCAAGGATTCCTCAACGCGCTTTCTCTCAGTAATATCCATCAAGTGTGATATGGTAAATTTTTTCCCCTTGCTATCAGTTATCACTGTAGACCTTGATTCTATCCGTCTTTTTTCCCCGCTTTTCCGCAATACGTTGAATTCGTATTTTGCGGGCACAACTTCTCCCCGCTGTCTCCTCCTGTATCTATCCGCAACTAGCTCACGACTTTCTTCGTCCAAGAATTCCCTAAAATCACGCCCAATGAGTTCTTCCTCTGATCGACCAAGAAGCTCACACATTGTTTGGTTTATATACGATAACTTGTAACCCTCTCCGACCACAACGATGCCGCTGTGTGAAGTTTCTACGAGGGCTTTATATCTTTCCTCGCTTTCCCTGAGGGCCTCTTCTGTTGCCTTCCTTTCGGTGATGTCTCTGGCAACAGAAACCCCTCCCACCACATTGCCGTTCTTTACAATGGGGTGGCCGCTTAGTTCACCGAATCGTATTTCGCCCCTCTTGGTTCTAAAAGCATATTCAGCCGAGGAAACCGCTTTGCCTCCCAACACATTCAAGGCGTCTTCAAAGCCTCGCTCCAGATCCTGCGGCGGCAAAAGGTTAAGCTCATCAAAACGCTTTCCAATCAATTCTTCGGGCTTATACCCTAGGATTCGTTCAACTGAGGGTGTAACGTTTAGGATTCTGAAGTCCTTGTCATATGAGAAAATGATGTCATTAACATTTTCGAAGGCCTGCCGGTACCTCTCCTTAGTCTTGCGCAGCGCCTCCTCAGCCTTTTTCTGCTCCGTCAGATCCACTAAGGAGGAAATACTCTTTTGCGTGCCAGGTATTACTGTTACTTTGTTGAGGACATATTTTAAGTTGCCTCGCCTGTCTACGAACCTGAACTCGTACTGCTGAGGAGCGGAGGACCCACCCTTGCGACGCTGGTAATGATATTGCTTCATGGTCTGAAGATCATCGGCATATACAAATTGCGTCCAGCTCAGCTTTCCCTCTATCTCTTCCTTCGTGTATCCGCTCAGTCTTTCAAACTCCGAATTAGCCTTGGAGATGACAGTGTTCTCCTCAATTATCACTGTAGCGGCACCCGTAAATTCGAATAGTGTCTGATAGGAAACCCCTATGGTTTTGGCCTGTTCTGATGATGCCCCAGAGTTTCCTTCCTCTTCAGGCATAAGGCTGTGCGTATTATTACTTCTCTCCGTCTCTTTCGTTTTCTCCACGCGATAGACCCTCTAAGCCAGTTCAGTGTGCTCAAATCCCTCAATTAGCCCATAAGAAAACAAAGCTCGTTAAAATTGAAGGTATCTACCAAAGTGCTATACGAGAATACAATCAATCGAGTGCTTTTGTCCATATATTACTCTAGGGGTGTCGAGATACCAGAAGACACTGACTCTTCTATCAAGAAAGAAACCCTATTTGCCGATAAATATTGAGGAAATCAATCTTAAGGCAAAACAATGTTTCCTAGGAGGAATCGCACATGGAAAAACGTGGAAACGTTGTCGTACTTGATCATCATGAAATCCTCAATCAGTTATCTGAAAAGGAAAAACGTCTTGTAGCCATCGCAGACTCCGCACAGGATGCCATAGTGATGCTGGATGGAGCCGGTAAGATCTCATTCTGGAATCCAAGCGCAACCAGAATGTTTGGATACGAAGAAGCGGAGGCTTTAGGCCAGGATCTCCATGAACTTATTGTGCCATCGGACTATATGATGATCTTCAGGGAAGCATTCGCTCACTTTCAAAAAACTGGCAAGGGCGAGGCCGTAGGGAAGACCGTCGAGCTGTCTGCGCGGAGAAAAGATGGAACTGTGTTTCCTGTTGAACTCTCGCTCTCAGCAATCCAGCTTAACGGTGAGTGGGGGGCCGTAGGAATAATCAGAGACATTACTGAAAGAAAGTTGATGATCCAAGCCCTTAAGTCCTCTGAAGAGCAGTTTAGAATCGCGATTGAAAACTCCAATGATGGCATAGTACTGGTGAAGGGTGCTGAGCATTTTTATGTGAACTCTAAGTACGTGGAGATCCTGGGCTATGATGATGCGAAGGAGCTGATCGGTCGGCCAGTAGCAGAGGTCCTTCATCCTGATGACAGAGAAAAGCTCTATCATTTTAACAAGGCGAGGCGTGAAGGCAAGTCAGTTCCCTCACGATACGACGCCAGGTTTATCAGAAAGGATGGAGAAATAATAGATGTTGAAATATCCGTCTCAATAGCCAGGTTCAGAGACGAAGCTTTGGCGCTTGCAAATATCAGAGATATCAGCGAACGGAAAAAAATTGAGGAACAACTGTGCAAGAATGAACAGTTTTTGAAAAGCATTTTCAATGCCATCCAGGACGGCATAAGCGTATTAAGCACGGACCTGATCGTTAAAAAGATTAATTCGAGAGTGGAACAGTGGTACGCCGCCAACATGCCGATTGTCGGTAAAAAATGTTACGAGGCATATCATAACAAGAAAAAACCATGCAAGAGATGCCCTACCTTACGAGCTATAAAGACGGGCAAGACAGAACGTGAGATTGTACAAGGCTTACCCGGCTCCGCGGTGCAATGGATAGAGGTATTCAGCTACCCCATATTCGACAAATCTGGCAATGTCACAGGTGCGGTTGAATTCGTAAGAGATATTACCTCGTTTAAGCGCGCCGAGGACCTTCTGAGAAAAAGGGAAGAACTCTATCGAAGGCTGGTAGAAAGTACAACTGACGTAATCGTCCATTTGGATAAGGACCGTAACATAGTCTCATGTAACAAGTCCTTTTTAGACGTCTTTGGGTACCGCCGCGATGAGGTTGTTGGTCGATCTATAAAGCTGCTTCATGAATCTGATGAAAGCTTTCGCTTATTCGGCAGGTTGGCTTATCCTGCGATCGCGAAGCAAGGCTTCGCCAAAACTGAATGGAGTTTTGTGACAAAGCACGGAGACAAGATCCCTTTCGAAACCACTACATCTGCTATCAAGGACAGTTCTGGAAAAATAGCTGGATACGTTTCTGTGATGAGGGATATCACAGAAAGGAAACAAGCAGAGGAGGCACTAAAGAGATCCGAAGAGAAATACAGGTTGGTCGTAGAAAACCTGAAGGAGGGTATTGTCGTAGGGCAGGAAGGCAAATTAAGATTTGTAAACCCTGCGGTCTGCAAGATTACAGGGTATTCCGAAGAAGAACTTCTCCAAATATCCTGGATCGATCTTATTTACCCCGAGGACAGGCAATTGACCATTACAAACCATACCCGCCGGCTAGAGGGCCAAGATGTGCCTGATACATACCTCATGAGAATTATTGATAAATACGGCAGAACCCACTGGTTGGAGAACAGTGGCGTTGTTATTGAATGGGACGGCAAACCCGCCACCTTGAATTTTCTCACTGATGTTACAGAACGAAAGCTCGCAGAAGATGAATTTAAGCGCACGCACGCTGAGTTAGAGGACCTTATAAAGTCACTCTCTTCTATTCTAATTGAGCTATCTCCTGACGGACGCGTAAATAGATGGAACAAGGTAGCGCAGGAGGTATTAGGTCTAGACAAAGAAGAAGTTAGACAAAAAAAATTGGGATCTCTCCCACTCAACTGGGAATTCAAGAAGATTTCAGAGGCCATGAAGCAATGCCACGCCACCAGAAGCCCCATTCGCCTTCAGGACATTCCCTTTCGCCGCCGAAACAACACTAGAGGCTTTTTGGGGGTCACCATAACACCGAAGCTGAGCGAAGCAGGTGAGTTGAAAGGTTTTATATTGATGGCTTCCGATATTACCGAACGTCGAAATCTGGAAACTCAACTGCTGCAAGCTCAGAAATTGGAGTCAGTTGGTCAGTTGGCTGCCGGCATCGCCCATGAAATAAATACTCCAACTCAGTTTGTAGGTGACAATATCCAATTTCTCCAGGAGGCATTCGAGGATCTAACCCGTTTGATCAATGCCTACCAAGGCTTCATCAGGAAATGTGGGCAAGAGCCGGAAGAGAGACCAAAGATTGGCGAGATACTATCTATTGAAGAGGAAATTGACCTGGGCTATTTGATGCAAGAGATACCCAAGGCCATTGAGCAGAGCATGGACGGA
This sequence comes from uncultured Desulfobacteraceae bacterium, assembly GCA_964485655.1. Taxonomy (GTDB): domain Bacteria; phylum Desulfobacterota; class DSM-4660; order Desulfatiglandales; family Desulfatiglandaceae; genus B111-G9. Next base: position 2,225 of record CAZAKC010000086.1, on the reverse strand, counting down.
ATTAGGCGCGTAGCAAAGATCGTTCGGGCCATGAAAGAATTCTCTCACCCTGGCTCTGAAGAAAAGACCCCCATAGACCTCAACCATGCAATAGAGAATACCATAACAGTGGCAAGAAATGAATGGAAGTATGTGGCAGATCTGGAAACCCACTTTGACTCTTCCCTTCCCCCGGTTCCCTGTCTGCCCGGGGAGCTCAATCAGGTGATACTGAACATGATTATTAACGCTGCCCACGCCATCTCTGAGGTGGTCGAAAAGAAAGGAGGAAAAGGAAAAATCATCGTAAGCACCAAAAAAGATGGGCAGTGGGTAGAGATCAGGATATCGGATACGGGCACCGGAATCCCAGAGTCAATACGGGAGCGCATATTTGACCCATTTTTTACCACCAAAGAAGTGGGCAAGGGTACTGGTCAGGGTTTGGCCATTTCACGATCCGTGATTGTTGACAAACATGGTGGGAGCATTGACCTCGAGACCGAGGTAGGCAAAGGTACCACATTCATCATAAGATTGCCCTTGGAGGAAAAAGATCCGCATAGGGGATGAAGGAGGAGTTAAAGACTAAGAGAAATAAAATGGAAGCAAATGGCAAGAAAAAGATACTTTTCGTGGACGATGAGCCTAATGTATTGAGCGGACTCAGACGCATGCTTAGAAGCATGCGGAATGAATGGAAGATGTACTTTGCCGAGGGAGGTGAAGAGGCACTCGAGATTCTGGATGCTGACCACTTTGATGTTATTGTCTCTGACATGCGTATGCCTGGGATGGATGGTGCTGAACTGCTCAGCACGGTCATGAAGAAATACCCAGAGGTGGTGAGAATAGTTCTCTCCGGACACTCTGACAGGGAAATGATATTGCGATCTGTTAGGCCCGCTCAGCAATACCTGGCAAAACCATGTGATGCTCAGAGCCTGAAGTCAGTCATAGATAGGGCCTGTGCACTACGGGATATCTTGGTTGACAAATCACTTAAAAAGGTTGTCTCCAGCCTGGACAGCCTTCCCAGCATGCCCGAACTCTACCAGGAGATTCTCCATGAACTGCAGTCTGAAGAACCCTCTTTGCAAAAGGTGGGAGAGATAATATCAAGGGATGTGGGTATGACTGCCAAGATTCTGCAGTTAGTTAACTCCGCTTTTTTCGGTCTTCCCCGCCACATAAGCAGCCCGCAGCAAGCAGTGACCCTCCTCGGGCTGGAGACAGTTAAGGCATTGGTTCTCTCTGTTCAGGTTTTTTCGCAATTTGATGAGAAAGATATCCCCCGTAGATTCCTTGATGCGCTCTGGGATCATAGTATAGCAACGGCCAGGCTTGTTAGAGAGATTGTCAAGGCCGAAAGAGTGGAAAAAGAATTGGCTGATGACACCTTCATGGCGGCTCTGTTGCATGATGTGGGCAAATTAATACTCGCTGCGAGCTTTCCTAATAAATACAAAGCGTTGATAAGGGCAAGTACAGAGGCGAAAGAGCCATTGCGCCGCGCCGAGAGAGAGTTTTTTGGAACCACCCATGCTGAGGTGGGGGCCTATCTGATGGGTCTGTGGGGGCTACCCGATACGATCGTTGAGGCATTGGCATTTCACCACAGGCCTGCAGAGTGTCCGGTAGATAGGTTTGCTCCTCTGACTGCAGTTCATGTGGCAAGTGCCTTAGAACATGAATGCAATTGCGGAGAGGAGGTAGACTACAGCGGCGAGATAGATCTTGAACACCTTAGCAGACTAGGCCTAAGCGACACCTTGAGTGAGTGGAGGCAACTGGTCACTAACGTATCTCAGTAAAGGAAAGGGCCATGGAAGAGAAGATTCTTTTTGTAGATGATGAGCAAAATATACTAGAGGCCTTCAAGCGTCAACTACGTAAGCGGTTCAGGTTTGACACGGCCCTGGGTGCGGAGGCGGGCCTCAAGGCCTTAAAAGAAAAGGGACCTTACGCGGTGGTAGTCTCAGATCTCCGCATGCCCAAGATGGATGGGATACAATTCCTTCGGCGTACAAAGGAGCTTTCTCCTGAAACAGTCCGCATGATGCTCAGCGGGCATGCTGATCTGACAAATGCGATAAACGCAGTCAATGAAGGGAATATTTTTAGATTCCTCACAAAACCTTGTCCTGTGGACCATTTGACCAAGGCCCTCCAGGATGGGATTGACCAGTACCGCCTGATCCGCGCTGAGAAAGAACTTCTGGACAATACCTTAAAAGGAAGCATCA
>CAZAKC010000085.1:0-8136 GCA_964485655.1 uncultured Desulfobacteraceae bacterium | reverse complement strand
CAAAAGCCGGGAATATACGGCGCTGGATGTACAAGGAGGCCAACAGATGTTGCTACTTGTGTGCAAGATGCCACCGCAGCAGCGTTGAAAGCCATTCAATCAATCGCCAGGAGGTAGCTCGATGGACAAAAAAACAGCAGTTTATATATGTACCGGATGTGGAATAGGAGATGCCCTGGATGTGGGCAAGCTCTCGGAAATAGCCACTGATGATTACAGCATTCCCGTTTGTAAGGATCACCCCTTCCTATGTGGACCAGAGGGGGTGGCACTGATAAAAAATGATATTGAACAAGAAGGGGTTAACACGATCATTATTGCGGCCTGTTCTCCACGGGTAAACTACGATGTATTTAATTTTGGACAGGACAAGATCGTAGAGCGGGTTAATCTCCGGGAACAGGTAGTCTGGATGCAGCCCCCTGGGGAGGAAGATACACAGATGCTCGCAGAGGATAACCTGAGGATGGGGTGCTCTAAGGCTAATGACACAGAGCTTCCTGAACCATTCAAACCCGAGGAGGAGATTTCAAAGGATATTCTGGTGGTAGGTGGGGGCCTTGCGGGGCTCACTGCGGCACTGGAGACTGCCAAGGCAGGATACAAAGCAGTGTTGGTTGAAAGAGAGAATAAACTGGGTGGGTTTCTCACCAAGATGAAAAAACGCGTTACCCTGCCTTACAAGGACCTTTACGATACGGGGCTGGATGAACTGGTGAAGGCTGTGGAGGATAATCCTAACATAAAGGTCTACACGTCCTCCACAGTGGAGAAAGTCAGTGGGGCACCAGGGCTGTTTTCGGTGGAAATCAAGGGAAATGGAAGTAATTCCACAGAAAAGGTAGGTGCTATTGTCCAGGCAACAGGATGGGTCCCTTACGATGCCAATAAGCTTGGGCATCTGGGATATGGTAAATTTAAGGACGTGATCACCAATGTTGAGATGGAGGAGATGGCGTCGGCTGGGAAGATTACCAGACCCTCTGATGGCAGGGAGGTAAAAAATGTCTTGTTTGTCCAATGCGCTGGTTCGAGAGACCCTGAGCATCTGCCCTATTGTTCTTCAGTATGCTGCCTTGTCTCTCTGAAACAGGCCACATATATAAAGGAGCAGAACCCTGAGGCTGTCAATTACATCCTTTATAAGGACATGAGGACATTGGGTCAGGCTGAGGATTTTTATAGGAAGGCCCAACTCGATGGTAACGTCTTCATTCGCGGGGCGGTAACAAATGTGGGTGAACAAGGGGGTAAATTGTTTGTAGAGGCCGATGACGAACTACTCGGAGAAAAGATCAAGATAGAAGACCTTGACCTGGTGGTACTCGCAGTGGGTATGGTTCCTAGCACACAGCCGGAGGAAATTCCCAGGATCCCTGCTCCCGAGGGCACAGAAGGTGCTGATGAGGAGGGAATGATTGAGGTTACTCCTGACTCGGGTTTTTACGCTACTAAGAGTCTTGGGCTGGAATACCGCCAGGGGCCAGAGCTTCCGACACTAAAATATGGATTCCCTGACAGTCACTTTATCTGTTTTCCGTATGAGACCAGGAGGACCGGTATTTATACCGCAGGCTGTGTCCGAAGGCCCATGGAAACAGTGAAGGTAATCGATGATGCTACTGGCGCGGCCATGAAAGCAATCCAATGTACTGAGGCCACTGCAATAGGTATGGCGGTCCATCCAAGGGCTGGGGATATGACGTATCCGGAGTTTAATATGCAACGTTGCACCCAGTGCAAACGCTGCACCGAGGAGTGCCCGTTCGGTGCTATCAATGAGGATGAGAAGGCCAATCCACTGCCTAATCCCACGAGGTGCCGGCGCTGCGGTGTGTGCATGGGGGCCTGCCCTGAAAGGATCATCTCGTTCAAGAACTATTCAGTACCCATGATAGGCAATATGATAAAGGCTATCGAGGTTCCTGAGGAAGATGAAGAAAAACCCAGGATCGTAGCACTTGTGTGCGAAAACGACGCATATGCGGCACTAGATATGGCAGGCATAAGGAGGCTGCAGATAAGCCCCTATGTGAGGTTTATTCCTGTTAGGTGCCTGGGCTCAGTGAATCTGGTGTGGATCGCCGATGCACTTTCCAGAGGAATCGATGGTATTCTTCTCATGGGCTGCAGGTACGGGGACGACTATCAATGCCATTTTATAAAAGGTAGTGAACTGGCAAACACTCGACTCACCAAGGTATCAGAGACCCTTGACAGATTGGCCTTAGAATCAGACAGGGTCAGGTTTGTGGAAGTTGGGATAGCTGACTATGAAAAGATCCCCAAGGTCATAGAGGAGTTTATGGAAACCATCGAGGAAGTGGGTCCGAATCCTTACAAAGGATGGTAAAGGTGTCTGAGGCACTTGTAGGTATATCCTTGTGGAATCAAGGCAATAACGTCTAACAACGGGGGAAAATATGACAAGCTATAATCCCTCTTTTGCCCAGGAAGTTTTTGAAAACGTTGATTATGGCGAAGAGATCAAGATGTGCATGCAGTGTGGTGTGTGCGCCGCCTCCTGTCCCCTGAGCATGCAAATGGACTATTCGCCGAGAAAAATTTTCCTCATGATCCGGGCTGGAAAACGTGAGGAAGTCTTAAGTGCTAACTCCATTATGCTGTGCACTTCGTGCTATTCCTGTAAGGTGAGGTGTCCGAGGGGTATCCCTGTGGTGGATGTGATGCACGGGCTGGCCAACTACGCCCTGCGTCAGGGCTTTATCCCACGGAAAAAAACGGCGGTGTTTGGTGGGGAGTTCTGGAAGCAGATTTACAAACTTGGCCGAATAGACGAAAAAGATCTGTCCAGACGCTACTTTTTTGCGGATGGCTTTGTTCAGGGGATAAGAAACAGTCTCGAGATGGCTGACATGGGAATTACCATGTTTCTGCACAGAAGGATGAAGCTCCTTCCAGAGAGGCCGATCAAGGGTATAAAGGATCTGAGAAAAATGCTCGACAAAGCTGCTGAGACGGGGAAAGGAGGTGCTGGCCCATCATGAAATACTTTCTTTATTGGGGTTGCAGCCTAGAGGGTAGTGGAGCCAATTTTCTAGTTTCCCTAAAACCCGTAATGGAAACCCTCGGAGTGGAATGGCAGGAGATCAAAGACTGGAATTGTTGCGGTGCCAGTATCTCATACATTGGAGCCAATGACTTGGCCATAAAGGTGCTCAATGCCCGTAACCTGGCCCTGGCAGAGGCCAATGGGGGCTATGACATCATCGCCCCTTGCAGTTCCTGCTATATCCAGATGGTAAAAGTGAATCATGAGATCCAGGAAGATCCAGAACTGGCGGCCAAAGTTAATCAGGCCCTGGCAGAAGGGGGGCTACAGTACAATGGAGGAGTAAAGGTACGGCATGTACTGGATGTGCTATACCATGACATAGGCGTGGATAAGATAAAAGAAAAAGTTGTCAGGCCTCTCAATGGCATCAAGGTGGCTGGATACGTAGGGTGCCAGTCGGTGAGACCATATGGTGAGTACGACAGTGTAGAGAGGCCTATAACCCATGACCGGATCATTGAGGCATTAGGGGCGGAGGCTGTTCCGTTTCCCAAGAAGATGCGGTGCTGTGGATCTGGGATATTCTTGACCGAAATGGAGTATTGTTTCAACCTGGTCAAGGATATCCTTGAAGATGCGTTGAATCACGGAGCCCAGTTGATTTCCACAGTTTGCCCAATGTGTGCCATGAATCTTGAGGTGTATCAATCGCGAATAAACAAGGCCCTAGGGACAAACTTTGACGTACCCATTGTTTACCTGACCCAACTTATGGCAGTGGCCTTTGGTGGCGATCTAAAGCACGACGCAGCATTGCATTATAATATCATTCCGCCTGAAACGGTGATTCAATCAGCCCTGCACTAAGAGTTTTTATGTTTTTGGAGAGACCAAATCCCTGAGGGCGCGGTGGGATTTGGTCTCTTTTTTTAAGGAGGTGAAAGTATGGATGAACAGGAAAGACCAAAATGCCCCCATTGCGGGATGGAAATGAAAAAATGGAGGACCCCGGAATTCTCTACATGGGATACGGAATTCCAGTGGGTTTGTTTTAACGATGAATGCTCATACTTCGTGCGCGGATGGGATCATATGATGAAGACTCAGAACGTAAATGCATCTTACAGACACAGACTTAATCCTGTGACGGGGGAACAGGGGCCTCTCCCATGCTGGTCTTATGATGCACACAAAGACCGCATTATCGAGGACTAGAGAGTATAGCCAGACTTAAGGAAAGTTCTTGATAGTGTCACAACTGGCAAGGAAATAGATTTGGTGAGACTGGATCGTGGCTGGGATTTTGAATTTATTGATGGGGCATTGGATGGTAGCAGGTGGTATAGCATGAAAAAAATCGGCAGAAATGATCCCTGCCCTTGTGGTAGTGGAAAAAAGTTCAAGAAGTGCCATTTGGGAAGAGAAGATGAACTTTTTTTGGACAAGATGGGAGAGTTTACCGAAGAGCAGAGCCGACAGATTACAGGCCTACCGGAGACAAGCCACGGCAGGGCAAAAGAAATACTGGAAGGCCTGGATATAAAGGCTCTGACGGGGCGTCCGGAGGGAATCAAGTTTATTGACCTGCGGATGTATCATGATCTGGGCATCTTCGGCCAGAGGGCACCTGAGGGGGATGAAAAAAAGCGGGAAGGGGGCGTGGTGGTAAATATCTACAAGACCTCTAAGTCTGATCCTGACAATATTTACATTGCCATTTCCCCTGGTATCACAGACAGTGCCCTCATCCATGAAGTGGCTCATGTACTGGATTACCTCGGAGGCTCTGGAATAATGCCTGGAATCTTAAAGCCTTTGAGCTTTGAGCTTGGCATACCCGTGGAGCACGTAGAACATCCTATGGAATACGGTTACTGGTTAGATTACCTTCGTAAAAAGTTTGATGTCCAACTGGATGCTGATGACACCATAATCTCTTACCTTTATCAGCACAAGATGCTGATCCCAGGAGAGATTATTCAGAGACAGGATAGGCAACTTATCAAGAAAAAATCTGAATCAATTCTGGCTTTTCTTTCAGAGAAAAGTGCGGAAATAGATACCTTGATATGCGAGCTTCCCGGATATATAGGGTGTAGGGTAGGAAAAGACCACTGAAGGGGCATTTCCACTACTTGTAAATAGCTTTAAGCATCATGTGGGCCGGAATGCCCGCTTACATCAGTCTGGGGCGTCAACGTTTTTTCACCAAAAAGGGCAAACCTAAGCCAGTCAAAGGCAAAATTCATCAGGGCCTCGTCGTCCTTGGCTAGTTTGATTTTTATATCTTCTTCAACATGAAACTTTCCAAAAAAGGGACTATGGAACAAGAATTGACGAAACCGATCCAAGTTGTAGGATGCCATGAAAAACATCTTCAATTTTTGAGCTAGCGTGTTCTGAGGACCCAATGGTTTGTTCGAGGTTACTATTCTGGTCCAAGGGTCATTCATTTTGTTATAAACATCCATCCCCTCATGATTCAACCATTCATCGATGGTCCAAACTTTATTCTCCCTGAATCCGTGACAGTGGCTCTCAGTGACGATGAAGAATTTTTCTCTGGCCCTATTTCCCCCACCGGGAAATGCAGAGGCCCTTCCGATAGGGTAAAGCCTGCATGCTCCGGGCCTGTCCTCATAGATGCTGCACCCCCTGGAAGTAAGAAAAGGACAACGGCTATCCCGGGAGTTCATCTTTAGCATAACCATGGGGAATACAACGCCTGGCTCAAACACTGTTTCTGTGTATCGGTCGAGAAACTGTTCCGAGTCCAGGCCAAGGCGCTTTTTGATTCGAAGGATATCATAAGGGGTAAGCAGGAGCCTGAGCTTCGCACAGCACTGGGTAAAACAGCTAACCCCAGGGTGACAGGCGAACTGAAACATACCACCTTCTAGCGGTTTAAATATATCGCTCTGGGAAGTATAGTTCATGTATTTAGTTCAGCTCCCCCTTGCGGCTTCCTGCTTGACCGCCATGGTTTTCTGTCCAAATAGTCCAAATTTGATCCAGTCAAAGGCAAATTTCATTAGCTCTACATCGCTACGTCTAATTTTTTCAATAGTGGCTGGTTCCACATGAAAACGTTCCAGAAATGTGCTCTGAAACACAAAATCGCGGAACCGATCAAGATTATACAGTGCCATGAAAGTCATCTTATAGATCTGTGGGTTGTCAATGTCCGGTTCACCTGCCTTGAGCGGTCCTGTCACTTGTGAGAACAGTATATTCATCTGGTCATATACAGGCAGCCCCTGCTCAACGAGCCATTCTCCTATTTGCCACGTATGATCTTCCTTTAGGCCCAGGCACCTGGACTCATCCGCTATAATGCGAAATGTGCCATCATCATTCATGTCAAGGGGGAACATTCTGCAGGCCCACGGGCGGTCCTCGTAAACCGTACACCCTTGTTCAGTGACAAAGGGGCATTTCTTATTCTCCTTATTCATTTTTAAAACCACCAGAGGGATTAATTTGTTCTCTTTGGTCAGAGTAATAGTATACCTGTCAAGGAACTGATCCGAGCTGAGCCCTACGGCCCTCTTCAGCCTCACCACATCATAAGGGGTGAGGGCTATGGTCACATCTTGGCAGCACTGAGTAAAACAAGTAATGCCGGGTTTACATTGAAAGTTGAATTGATGTTCGGCATCCAGTCTGGTCATGGTAGTCGCCTCCTGGCTATTTTTCATAAAATGTCCTTTCTTGTTTAGATGTCTTATATAAAACTCTGTCCTTCGATAGTCCCAAAGTCCTTGACATATTGCCTTGATCCAGTTAGAGGGAGTCAACAATTAAGTCATGTAAGTCATAACGAGGAGGAATTCAGCGTCATGAAAGAGCAAACACTCGCAATTATAAAGCCAGATGGTGTCCGCAGAAAGCTAATCGGTAATGTCATAAGCAAGATGGAGGGCGAGGGGCTTACCATTAAGGCTATGAAATTTATCAAGATGACAAAGGAACAAGCCGAAGGCTTTTACAGGGTCCATCAAGGGAAGCCCTTTTTTGAAAGTCTAACAGATTTTATGTCGTCCGGGCCGTGCGTCGTAATGGTACTGGAAGGCGAAGACGCAATCTCGAGGTACCGCAAACTCATGGGCGCCACTGACTACAGGAAGGCTGAACCTGGGACTATCCGTCGCGAATTCGCCACAGATATCGAAAAAAACGTCGTACACGGCTCAGACTCTCCTGAAAGTGCAGCGTTCGAGATCAGCTATTTTTTTAACGCATTGGAGATTGTTACCAGTTAACCAAAACGGTAAACAAAAGGGGGCTGTAAAACAAGCCCCCACTGACTTAAGGTGCCTCTATTTCTCTTGCTCTTTCTTCTCTTCCTCTTTTGTTTCCTCTTCGCCCTTTTTCTCTTCCTTTAACTCTTTTATTTCTTCCTTGAGGCTTTCTACTTCCTGTTTGAGGTCCGTGGAGGATTCTTCAAAACTCTCCGCTGCCTTCTTGTCTTTTATTTCTTCGTAGCCCAGATAAGCCGCCAATGCACCGCCAAGTATAAACATTGCAGGCAACGTGCCCTTTAAAATTTCCAAAAAATCGCCCCACCATATCACAATACCAATGATACCTAAAATGACTGCAGCAACTCCTCCTGCTAATGCGGCCATGTCTTAACCTCCTTCTCCCGCTATGTATTTGCGATTAAGTATGCACCTATTAACATAATCCCTTGCGACATTCAAGCATTTTCGAGCTTGATACAACCACGTGGCGCCACGAATGTCAATCTAATTTGGCCTGTTTGGGCTATGGTCCTTGGAGTTCGCGTTAGGATGGGCCCAGTCCTGTTGGGAGGGATCTAATAAAGAAAGCTTTAAGGGATTGCTTTTTATAAATTATTGAGTAAAATAATGATGCAATGTCAATGACGCAGAGAAAAAGAAGCAGAAAATCGAAGAAACAAGCTGGTAAGGGTGAATTTGCTTGCCTTTTTTCCAGTAGTAGGCTATAATTACTTATTTTGGGTATTGAAAAAATTTGCTATTGATAATAAGTTCTAAATTTGCACTCTTTCGTGCTGCAGGTGCGGGAAAGATAAATTAGTGCCAGCGTAGCTCAGATGGTAGAGCAACTGACTTGTAATCAGTGGGTCGGGGGTT
>CAZAKC010000084.1:0-8145 GCA_964485655.1 uncultured Desulfobacteraceae bacterium | reverse complement strand
AAGGTATCAGGCTTGGTCCGACACTGCCTGCTTTCGTGTCTCCCAATGTGCTGAAAGTGTTGGTTGACAAATTTGATATCAAACCCATTAGCACGGTTGAGGAAGATGTAGCTGCTATAATGGCAGGCGAATAGTCCCTACATTTGCCCCTCCCTCTGGGAGGGGCCTTTTAACCAATGCGAGAAAAATGGCAATTCCAGGCAACCTGCTCACCACTGCTATGGCCGTAATGCCCCATACGGACGTGGATAGAGCCTTGCAGATGGCCCTATCGCTCGATATCCCTTTTTGGCCCCAATTGCCTCTTTATAGCTATTACGAAGACATGTATGTACAGGCCTCAGAGCACTTCCCTGGCATACTTCTTGACATGGAAAAAAGGACCCTGAGGTTTTCCATGGATAAATTCATGGCCGAACTTGAAGAAGCCATGGCCCACTTCGACGACCCTGAGTATTTCGACGTAAGCCCCCAATACTCTGTGGTCTATCACCGTTTCCTGGATTTAGACCTCTCAGATAGGCCTGCCATCCGGGGACAATTGGAAGGTCCTGTAAGCTTCGGGTTCAATGTGGTTGATCAGGATGAAAGGCCTATCCTTTTTGATGACACCATCAGGCCTTTTATGTTCGAGTTTATGTCAAAGCGCATTAATGTACAACTTGAAAAACTGAAGGCCAAGAACCCAAATGCGTTTATGTTCGTTGATGAGCCCGGCCTGCAATTTCTTTTTAGTGCAATGTCCGGGTACAATGACGTGGCTGCCCACAAGGACATGGAAGAATTCTTTTCCATGATTGACAGGCCCAGGGGTATACACCTATGCGGAAATCCTGACTGGGACTTTCTCTTGAGCCTCGACCTGGACATTTTGTCATTGGATGTTTACTCCAACGGCGAAGTATTCGTAAATTATGCCACCGCAATCAAACGATTCCTTGACCGCGGGGGTGTTGTGGTATGGGGTCTTGTGCCTACCAACTTTGAACCCTTTGAAAAAGAAGATATGAATTCTCTGGAGGCATTACTTGAAAACATCTGGTCTGCCCTCGCAGAAAAAGGCATAGACACCGAATTTCTTCTTTCAAGGAGTCTGCTGTCACCTGCGACCTGTTGTCTGGTCAATCCTGATAGAGAAAAAACAGTAGAAAAAGCCTTTGCTATGATAAACAATCTTTCTGCAAGGCTAAGAGACAGCCACAAGCTGTCTTAGGCCCTAAAATACAACCTCAAGCAAACGTCCTCTTGAGCCTTGATCACATCAAGGGATTGTGTTAGATATGGATACGACATTGTAGGTACTTGTGTTGTGCCATTAACGCTGCTTATGCTCCCACCTATTCCTCGGAGGTAAGAATGAAGAGGTTCAGTATCTTTCTTTGCGTCCTCCCTGCCCTATTTCTTGTACTCACATTTACACGACCAGTATTCTGTAGCTCAGAGCCGGAGCAAGAATTTCCGCCCCCTTACCCTGAAATACCAAGAATATCGGCCAAGCAATGCCTTACCTTACTTGGCAAGAAGTCAAGCCCTGCCATACTCATTGACGTGCGGCTTCAGAAGCAATGGGAACAAAGTAAGAACAAGCTCCCTGGCGCTGTTCACGAAAATCCTTCGCAGGTCAAGAAATGGGCAAAGAATTACGACAAAAATAGAACAATTATCCTTTACTGAGCTTGACCCGAAGAAGCAACGAGTGCCCGGGTGGCAAGCGAACTTAGGAAACTGGGATTCAAAAAAGTTTTTGCACTCCAGGGAGGATATCGCGGATGGTGTGCAGCCAAATTGCCCCTTGAGCAGAAAATTGTCAAAAAGAAGGACTGCATTACCTGCCATAGCAAGATTACCCCCGATATTGTTGCCGAGTGGAAATTGAGTGAGCACAGTAAGAATGAAGTGACCTGCGGTGTGTGCCACGGTGAATCCCATTACACCTCTGATGATGTGGATAAGGCAGAGCCTGTTACGCCAGATAAATGTACCAAGTGCCATGACACCCAGGGCAATCAGTTCAAGAAGGGTAAACATGCCATGGCATGGTCAGCCATGAAGGTATTCCCCACAGCACACTGGCAGCTTATGGCCTCAGTTGAAGGAACTGAAGGCTGCGGAAGTTGTCACAGGATAGGACTTAAATCAAAATCTGAGATGAAAAAGTTACTGAAGTCAGGGGCAGGATTTGGTCTTGCTTCCTGTGACGTGTGCCATACCCGTCATACCTTCTTTAAAAAAGAGGCCCAACAACCCCAGGCTTGCCAGACCTGCCACAGTGGAATAGATTATCCACAATGGCAGATGTACTGGGGCTCGAAACACGGTGTACGTTACAGCTTGAAACAAATGCGCATACTTCCCAGGACTGTTTCAGCACCAACCTGTCAAGATTGCCACATGCCTAACGGCAACCACGAGGTGAGAACTGCCTGGGGATTTTTCGGCCTGAGGCCTGATATAGTAGGAGACAAAGAATGGGAAGAGGCCTCCAGGACCATCATGCGCGCCCTTGGCTTTCTGGACAAAAACGGAGAACCGACTCCTAAGATGAAGGATGCAATAAAACATGGCCTATTCCGCAAAGACAGCATCGAGTGGGGAAGTGAAAGGGTGAAAATGGTCGAGGCGTGCAGTCGCTGCCATTCTGTTCATTTCACTGAAACCGAACTCAAGAAAGGCGACCGCATGATAAGACAGGCTGATATATTAATGGCGAAGGCCATCAACTGCGTTGCTAATCTTTACAAAGAGGGCTTAGTTAAGAAGCCCGAAGCTTTCAAACTTGCTTTTCCCAATTTCCTTCAACCATGCGAGGCGCCTAGCAGAATTGAACAATTGCTTTGGGCCATGTTCGGTGAGTATAGAATGAGGGCCTTTCAGGGGGTATTTCATCAAAATTCTATATATGCCTTCAGGCACGGTTTGAGTGAACTGCAACGGAGCCTTTGTGAGATACAGGAATTGGCTCAAGAGCTTCGCTCCAGATCAAAGAAGAAAACTCATTAAGGATAATAGTCATGACTTCCGGGCTCTCTGACCCTGCCTCCTGGGTGGACACATATGGAGATTATCTCTTCTGGTATGCGATTGTGCGGGTTGGGGATCAATCCGTGGCAGAAGACCTCGTTCAAGAGACCTTCTTGGCAGCCCTTAAATCCAGGGAAAGTTTTGCTTCACGGTCCAGCGAAAAAACATGGTTTACTTCCATATTGAAGCACAAGATCATGGATCATTTCCGTAGCAAGCACAGGGACAAGGCCGACTCAATCGATCCGATGAATTTCTCTTCAATGGAGCATCTTTTCAGCCAGAATGGTCAATGGAACGTTCGCCCGAGGGAATGGAAAGATGACCCGGAATCCTCATACCAGAAAAAGGAGTTCTGGACTGTTTTTACCCACTGCCTTTCAGAGATGTCGGAAAGGCTGCGAACCGTCTTCGTATTGAGGGAACTGGAGGGTTTGGATACTGATGAGATATGTAATGCGCTTAAAATAAGCCCGACTAACTGTTGGGTTATATTGTATAGAGCCAGGAGCTTTTTGCGCAAATGTTTGGAGGAGGAATGGTTCGCCTCTAAGAGGCAGAAATAAAAATGATCAATCATTGGATGTTCAAATGTAGCGAGGTCACCAAACTGATTTCCAGATCTATGGATCAAAATTTGCCTCTTAGGCAGAAAATCGGTATCAGAATCCACCTTGCCATGTGTAAGTATTGCTCCATGTACAAGAAGCAACTGGAATTAATAAGAAAATTGATAAAAAACGCCACAGAGGCCGAAATCTTACCAGCCCCGCCTTTGACCCTTTCCCCTCAAGCTAGAGAGAGAATGAAGCAAAGGCTATTAAGCCAGTATTGACGAGTCTTAAAAACTCCAGTTTCGCGTGCCCAGAATCCTTTACGAATGTAAGAGAATTTCCGTGCCTCCGACATAAATCTAGCGGGCTGTTGGCGGCCCCTCGAATCTTATCTCTCTTTTAAGGTCCTATTTGTGCAAATGGTTATCGGTAGAGGTACATTTTATAGTTACGTTAGGGCTGCGAAACAAGTCCTTGCTGACAACTGGGCCGGCCACTTCACTAAGCCCTCTTCGTCTTTATATCCCCACCAATGGAACTGGGACTCGGGGTTTATAGCCATTGGATACGCTCATTATAACGCACAGAGGGCAAAGACTGAGATCCGGTCACTTTTCCAAGGCCAGTGGGAAAACGGCATGCTTCCCCATATCGTCTTCGATACCCAGTCGCTAGGTCACTATTTTCCGGAGCCCGATTTCTGGCAGACGCCTGATGGCAGGCCAACTAGTGGAATCACCATGCCACCACTTCATGCCACCGCCTGCCTTCACATTTACGATGCCTCCAGGAACAAAAACGACGCTATGGATTTCCTGGAAGAAATGTTTCCCAGGCTTTTGGCCTCTCACCGCTACTTTTATTCCTGTCGGGACCCTAACCACGAGGGCCTCGCGTATATCAGGCATCCCTGGGAATCTGGCATGGATAACTCACCTGCTTGGGATGAGCCTCTCCAGATAATAGCGGTGGACAAGAATCAATTGCCCGCCTATCAGAGAAAGGATCTCGAACACGGTGTTAGCCGAGAGCAGCGACCCACTGATGAAGATTATGATCGTTTCGTTTACTTGATTGACCTTTTCAGGAAGCTCAAGTATGAGGAAAAGAAAATCTACCGGGAATGCCCATTTCTGGTCCAGGACATTTTGCTCAATTCCATTCTTTGTAAGGCAAACCTGGATCTGCTTCAAATCGCATCGCTACTAGGAAAAGACACGATACAGATTGAACAGTGGCACGCCGCTACAAGTGCCTCAATAAGGGATAAGCTATGGTGCCCCCGATGCCAAAAATTTGAATCTTTTGACCTAATAGCAAACTCACACATTCATACAGCGACAGCTTCCAGTTTTATGCCTCTCTATGCGAAGGCAGCCACAAAGGATCAGGCCGCCTTGATATACAGGAAGATCAATTCTGTATCTTTTTGCGCCTTGCGGCAGGGCAATTGTTTTACTGTGCCCAATTACGACATGACTCGTAAGGACTATAGCGCCAGTAATTATTGGCGGGGGCCAGTGTGGATAAATATAAACTGGATGATTTCTCAAGGGCTCCGTTCTTATGGATATAAAGAAAAGGCTGATTCAATGAACAGTGATATGATTCAACTGCCCGTCAGGTTTGGATTTCATGAGTACTTTGACTCCCGTACGGGCAGGGGATATGGCTCCGATAACTTCTCCTGGACCGCTGCCCTTTTTTTGGATCTTGTTTATGATTTCTATGAGAGACAAGGCACCGGACGAATTGGTCGTGGTCAACAACGAAAATTGAATCAGACCCACATTCTGAACAAGGGACAGCCATCTGGCCAGATTGAACAGGGGGAGCTGGGACAACTCGTCTTATCATCCATAAAGGAACTTCAGTCACAATTCTATAATCCTATCCGTGGTGTGGTCGACTACGGCAACCTCCGAGACTCTTCCCAGTACCGTCGATATAGGGATCTCGTCAAAGAATTGATCACGTTCGACCTCACTGCACTAAGAGAGGAAGCGCGGAAAAAGGCATTCTGGATCAACATTTATAATGCCATCATAATTCAGGGCATTATCGAACTAAACATCCGGCGTTCGGTGAGGGAAATCAAGGACTTTTTCGGCACTGTCGCCTATCTTATCGGGGGCCTGGTGTTCACACCAGAGCAAATGGAGCACGGCATACTCAGGGCAAACAGGAGACCGCCTTACAAGCTCCTACCCCTCTTTGTGATCCGGGATGCCAGGAGGCGTTATAGCCTAGCAGATGTGGATCCAAGGATTCATTTTGCCTTAGTTTGTGGGTCCCGCTCCTGCGCCCCCATAAGATTCTACGAGCCTGGACAAATAGATCAACAACTCGATATTGCCGCAGACAATTTTATCAATAGCTCAGAAGTAATCATCCTTCCGGAGAAGAACAAAATACTGCTTTCTGAGATATTCAAATGGTATCAAAGGGATTTTGGCGGTAAAAGAAATACGCTGAATTTTATTCTGAAGTACAGGGTTAAGGATGATGCATGGTATTATCTTAAAAAAAATATCGATAGGATCAAGGTAGAGTATCTCTATTATGATTGGAACCTAAACAGGTGAGCATATAGGAAAAAGAGCGAGCTTGTGTTGTGCTGTGAGCGAGGTAATTCAGAATGGATGACAATGTAGTGGTAGCGGCAAAGGTGACCGGCTCTTATGGTCAGGGTGATAGATGCTTTGTGGAAGACACCCTGGATCCTTGCACCATCATCATCATCGGTGCCTCAGGCGATCTCACCAGGCGAAAGATTATCCCCGCACTTTTTTGCTTGTATTCTTACCGTATTCTCCCCTCTCAGTGCCCGATCATAGGCTGCGCCCGTACTAAAATGGATGATGAGCAATTCCGCAGCATCATGCATGAAGCGTTGCTAGGTAGCATGCACTACAGCCGGGAGACCTGGGCCTCCTTTGCTTCGATGCTCCATTATCATCAAGTCAACTATTCAGACCCGGGCACATTTGTTTCGTTGGGCACCCATCTCAATAAAATTCAGCAAAAATATGGGGCTATGGGAAAACTATTTTATCTTGCTATTCCTCCGACCCTTTATGAAACTGTCGCCACTGCCCTTGGCGAGGCAAACCTCGCTAGCGAAAACTCACCAGCGCAATGGGTTAGAATAGTGGTTGAGAAGCCCTTTGGCAGAGATCTTCCGAGTGCCATGGCCTTGGATACGATCCTTCACCGCTACTTTGCTGAACACCAGATTTACCGGATAGACCACTACCTGGCAAAGGAGACCGTCCAAAACATCCTCATGTTTCGTTTTGCTAATGCCATCTTCGAACCCATTTGGAACCGCAGATACATTGACTCGGTAAAGATAGCTGCCTTTGAAACACTTGGTGTAGCACACAGGGCTGGATACTATGAACAGGCTGGAGTACTAAGGGACATGTTCCAGAATCACATGATGCAACTCCTTGCATTGACTGCCATGGAACCACCCGCCCAGTTCGAAGCTGATCGCGTGAGGGACGAAAAAGTAAAGGTCTACAGGGTACTACGCCCCTTTCCAATTAATGACCTAAATGCTTACCTGGTGTTAGGCCAATACGCTCGTGGGGCAATAGACAATGACCAGGTACCAGCATACCGTGAGGAGCCCGGCGTGAACCCGAATTCCCTTACCCCCACTTTTGCCGCCATGAAGGTCTTCGTGGATAACTGGCGCTGGCAGGGAGTGCCCTTTTATATTGCCTCTGGCAAACGCTTAGCCACCAAACTGACCAGAATAGAAATCCTGTTCAAACAGGTACCCCACTCCATGTTCCGAAATGTCCTTGGTGGCGATATACAGGCCAACAGGCTCATTCTTGGTATTTACCCTGATGAAGAGATCACCCTTACTTTCCAGACAAAAATGCCGGGTGCGAAGGTCTGTCTTCGTTCAGTTACAATGGATTTCCATTATCATGAGGGATATAAAGGACCAAAACTGGAGGCCTACGAAAAGGTCTTGCTTGACTGCATAATGGGCGACCATATGCTCTTCTGGCGCCAGGAGGCAGTGGAACTTTGCTGGGCGTTCCTGACACCTATTTTAGAGGAGTGTGAATCGTGTAGGGACAGGCCTCGGAGGCTTCACTTCTATCCTGCTGGGTCGTGGGGACCTGAACAGGCAAGGGACTGGGTACCCCTTTCACAAGCTAAGGCAACAATAAGAAGGAGTAAAGAACGGATATGAGCAGAGACAATAAAATTACACAAAAATCTGTTCTTAAGGCTGTTGCCCTCTTGATATTCGTGCTGGGTGCAATTTACCTGTTCCGCTTCACCCCTGTGAAGGGTTACATAAATGCCCAATCTCTGGGAACATTTCTCCAAAAATCAGGCATATGGGCTCCGCTGCTGTACATGTTGTTTTATGCCATTGGAGTTTGCCTGTTTCTGCCAGGCACGCTTCTAACGGGAATTGGCGCAGTTTTATTTGGCCCTTACAAGGGTTTTGCTTATGTATGGGTCGGAGCAATGGCTGGCGCCACGGCCGCCTTTTTCATCGGCAGGACCCTGGGTCGGGAATTTGCAGCCTCTATTATTG
>CAZAKC010000083.1:0-8228 GCA_964485655.1 uncultured Desulfobacteraceae bacterium | reverse complement strand
CAGGGACTGCTACTTATATTTCCCGGGTTTTGTTTCGCAAAAGCTAAGAGAAAAGAAAACCATAAAGTATAGCCATCTTAGGGATGTGCTTCACTATGAAACCTTGTCCCTTGATGTGGGCAAGTTTCCCTCGCAGATTCAATGCAATGATTTCCATATAGATCTTAACCACATATCCTCTTTTAAACCCGTTTTGGCAGGCAAAATTGTTGTGGGAGAATTTGCTTTTTACATGCCAGACATTATATTGGATCTTAAGTCAGGGCGTTTGGTGGACTCATATCCCCGGAAGAGGTGCTTTCTTGGCTTTAGACTGGCCGGGGATCAGCTAGATGTGTTTGAAATAAATGCCTTTGGTAAGGATTTGCTCGAGTTGTGCGACGGAAAGAAAACGATCCAGGAGATCGCATCAACTCTGTATAAAGAGCACGGGCAAGGCGTGAAAGAAGAAGAGTTTGCGAATTTGTGCTTGGAGGCACTTGTCACCTTGGGCGAGATGGGTTGTATTGATATTGTCCCAAGGAAATGACAATGAAAGGAGGTGAATTCGATGCTTAAGGTCAAGAGGGTGGAAAAAAGGACGTCTTATGCCGCCAGTTGTCATGCACCCGCATGTCATGCGCCTTCATGCCATGGGCCTGCTTGCCACGCCCCGGCGTGTCATTCCCCAGCATGTCATGCACCGGCATGTCACGGGCCGGCATAAGGAACAGATGATAAACCTAGGCTGGGGAGATCGGTGTGGTCTCCCCTTTTAGCTTTTGCTAGGTATTTCAAGTTACTCTCTGCACCTCATCCTTTGCAGCAAGTGTGCGATGAAGACCTTTGTCCTTGATCTTCTGGTTTGCCCTTCCTGCCTCCCTTTGGAGAGCTCCCTTGTGGCAAAGATCCACACGCAGGTGGAGGGGGATATTATTGAAGCAGAACTTCAGTGCAGGCGATGCGGGCAAGTTTACGACGTAAGGGAGGGTGTGGGGCGATTTCTACCAAAGACTTCAACAAAGCAATCCAAGACAATATCAAGCTACGAATCTGGCAGGGCCCTTTCGTCCTACCTGTGGGCGCACTATGGGGAATTTATTCCAGATAGAGGGGCCTCAGAGGCCTACGAACTATGGTCGAGCCTGATAACCCCTACCACCGGACTGGGTATTGATGCAGGCTGTGCAGTGGGGAGGTTCAGCTTTGAGATGTCGTCCAAATGCGAGGCGGTGGTGGGTGTTGATGCATCTGAGGCATTTGTACGAACTGCACGGACCCTTATGCTGAATCGGAAAGTAGATGCCTGTTTTCCCATTGAAGGGCATATAAGTCGCAAACAAGTTATAGAACTGCCTGATACTTACAACATTCACAACGTGGAATTCATTGTGGCCGACGTGGAGGCGCTTCCTTTTGCCTCTGCTATGGCCAAGGTCTTTGTCTCACTGAATGTGGTTGACAAAATTGCCCATCCTCTGGCGCATGTCCTGGAAATGAACCGAGTTGTGGTGCGCCATGGAGCACAATGCCTTTTTTCTGATCCATTTTCATGGTCAGATGAGGTGGCTGAGGCCACACAATGGCTGGGGGGCAAGGACTCAGGTCCCTTTTCAGGTCGAGGTCTTGATAATCTTAAGGGATTGCTCCAGGGTGAAAAGGGACTAGTGATGCCCCCCTGGAAGATAGAAAAGGTAGGCAACGTGTGGTGGAAGATTCGCAACCATGAAAATCACTATGAATTAATTAGAAGTTGGTATATCAAGGCCACAAGGTGAGGATATGGGCAAGAGAATCTTTATTACTGGCGGTACTGGATTTGTGGGCTCCACCCTTTGCCGTGAGCTGGTGGCGAAAGGACATCAAGTGACAGTGCTTACTAGGGAGTTATCAAGGGCGAAGACATTGCCAAGGGGTGTCAATGCAGTGGAGGGAGATCCCACGCTACCGGGGCCATGGCAGGAAATGGTGGGGTCCCATGAAGTGATAATCAATCTTGCAGGGAAGTCCATATTTACTCGTTGGACTAAGAAGGCCAAGCAACTGATAAGGGAAAGCAGGTTGCTTACCACCCGTAACCTTGTTGATGCCCTAGCCGCAAGGAAGGGAGAAGATACATTACTGCTCAGTACCTCTGCGGTTGGCTATTATGGTTTTCACGGTGATGAGGAACTGGATGAGAACAGCCCGCCGGGCGAAGACTTTTTGGCAACCTTAGCCAGGGACTGGGAAACAGAGGCATATAAGGCACAAGATCATGGGGTGCGGGTAATTACCTGCAGATTCGGGATTGTGCTGGGAAGGGAGGGCGGAGCACTGGAGAAGATGGTCAAACCATTTCGCATGGGAATAGGAGCCAGGCTAGGAAGTGGTGAGCAGTGGTTTTCATGGATACACGAGATAGACCTTGCTTCCATCTATTTGTTTTTGGCAGAAAAGCAGCGCATTTCAGGGCCAGTTAATTGCACGGCGCCGGAGCCGATCAAAAACAGATATCTAACTGAAGCCCTAGCTCATGTCTTGAAAAAGCCCTTGTTTATGCCGGCTGTTCCAGGGCTCTTGCTGAGAATCATGATGGGCGAATTTGGCAGTATCCTTTTGGAGGGGCAGAGGGTTCTGCCAAAAAGACTGTTGGCCATGGGTTATCGATTCAAGTTTCCAACAATTAGGATTGCGCTACAAGACCTGCTGTCAGATCAATAAATGCCCCTACCCCTCAGCAAGCCCGGTCTTCCTTATGCGCTGGGTCCGATTCAGTTAGTGCATAGGTGTCTCAAGTTCTTTTGCAGGTAGAGGCTTGCCTCTCTTAGAAAGTTCCTTTGCGAACTTCTTGATGTTCTTGAAAATCCTTACTGGTGTAAAAAAGGCCCTCCTAAAAAATAGCAGCACACTCCTGCCGATATTCTTGAGAGGGACATAGGTGAGCTTTGGTTCGTGGATACTCCCTCTGACCTTAAAGTAGTATACGAGCAAGGCTCTTTCCTTGCCCGTCAGTACGTATCCTACAATAGGTACTCTGGTCAGGATGGAGTCAATGGTTACAAACGGCTGAGCACCCAGATCCGCCCTTATCTGACCTGTGGCGAGGTTCACTTTTCCTCTAAGGATAGCATTCAAAACAGGGCTCCTCATCACGACCTCATCAGAATGAGCAACTCCGTTGCTAACATCCACGCTGCCTTTGATCTCCTCAAAATAGAAACCCTGTTTTGGAAGGTCTGGCGGCTTCTTGATGAATATCTTCTGAACGCTAAAGAAGTCCAATAGCTTTATCAGTACCGTAGACTTAATGATCTTTCCCTTGGCAATGCTGAAGTTTGCCTGGCCGCTGAGGTTCTTAACAAGATTTTTCAAATGGCTGCCCTGGGAGCTCAGCAGAGCTTCCAGGGTCAGCCCTCCCTCCAAAAGAGGTGTTTTAGAGCCAGCACTTCTAAACAGGTCCTGGATCGGGAAGTTCTTACCCTTTATGTAAACGCCAATGTAATAGTCCGGCTGCGGATTTGACTTAAGATAACCAATTAATGCGATTTTAAGGTGCTTGGAAGAGATCTTACACTGAGAAAGACGAATATTCCCATCTCGTATCACGGCTGTTGCTTCCAAGGCGCCCAGAAGCAGTGCTCTGTAGTAAGTATTGTCAATCTTAATATTGATGCTGATGTCGGAGTTATGCGGAAGCCCATAGGGGAAAGGCTGAGCTTGGGGTGCGGCAGGCCTTTTGGAAATTTGCATCAAAGAGGCCAGATCCAGTTGGTCCATCTCCACTCGAAGCCTACCTTCAAGACCATTCCATCCCTTGAGATGCCCCGATATAAAGACGGGGACACCGGATACCTCTGTCCTCATGCAATTGATGTGGATTTGGCTACCCTGAAATTCTACTCCTATCTGGCAGTTATTAAACATAGTAGGGGGACCTTGCTTACTAATTGTAAGCCCATAGCCTTGTAGTGTTCCAAAGATACTCATATGGCTCAAACCATTATGCGGGATTTTTAATTTGAGATCACATGAAAACCCCGTTGCGATGCGATAGCGGTCGGCTTGCAGAAAAACCTCAAGGCCTTCAGCGCGAGCTTTTGGGGTTTCTATGTTGGCCTGGATCAATTGAGTATCCGGGCTGTACCCAAAAGAGCTGGCCACAAAGCCTTGTTTCTGAAACAAAATGGCTTGGCCGGCTATGCCAGAGCTCCCCAGCTTTTTCTTTAAACGAACAAACAGTATGTCTCCTCTCTGCCCGGTAATGGAGACCCACTGTGCAGGCTTGATATAAACACCGCCAACATCCGCACTGCACTCAATGGTGAGTAAATTTGAGGCCACCATAATGGAAAGGTCCCCCTTTATGGCTTGATGTGAGGAGATTTTGAGAGATGACAGACAGGGTAATAGCCTTATAAGTCGCGTGAGCTCAGCATTACCATTTGCATGAATGGACAGGGCAGAACGCCGATCATTGCTCCACCCCACTACTTTCATGCTTGAGTTGCCCAGCAACACTTTCCCCTTCATCCTGTAACCGAAACCCGCCCTGAAACTGATGGAGCCTTCTTCAATCTGGACATCAAGATCGTTATACCTAAAGGAGCAAGAGCCGGGGCCGAATTGTCCCAGGTCCATTATAAAGGTGTTTTCTGAAGCTGACCAATTCCCCTCGACCTCAAGGGATATGAGCCCTCGAGCCTTACTTACATCTCTGAGGAAGCGAGGGATGTGAGCGCCAGCATAGGGGGACTCAGCGAGTTTTGGCAATTGGGAAAAGTCCAATAGTCCCTTCAATTGGATGAAGATTTTGCTTGACTTGCCATATATATCGGGCAATCGTACTGAGGCTTCGGAGACCACCGATTTACCGTAATGACCTTTGAGATTGTTTATTTCAAGGAATCCATCGGATATAACAAGCGCACCCGAGACATCCGCAAATTCAAAAGGCCCCTTGTTCTCGAGGGCTACCAGATTTTTCCACAATACCTTAAGGGCCAGGCACGACCGATTGGAAGCTCTGTCGAGACGAGCCAACTGATCGATGCTTCCCTTGAGTGTAAACTGTGAAACTCGGACCATGCCTTTGCTTATGATCGGAAATAGCTTTTCCGACAACCATGGGCTTACTAGAGGATCAGGGAATATCGTCCGAAATGTAATGTAGTCTGTCCACGGCACTGAGATCTTAAGATTTATGTTTCCACCCTTATCGCGTGTGGCGTAACTTAGGGTACCCTTGAGAGAAAAATTAGGCCCTCTCAGGTGCAGCTCCGGTATAGACAATTTCCCCCTGCCATAATTACCCGATAGCTCTAAAATCAGAGAGGAAAAATGAAATAGCTTCCGCCGATGCCCACTTTTCATGATGAATTTCGGGTTCACTGCCTTGATGGTTGCACCGTAAGAAAGTAGTTCAGGACTGCCATCGATTTGCAGCACTGCCTGGGCCTGGCCCCCTGTAAAGTTGACTTCCTGAAGCGGTGAAATTATGGAGAGCAATAGATGGGGGGCGGAAATCAGGGCATGGATTGCAGGCCTCCCTGTTTCAGGGTCAACGGATACCTTTCCTTTCATGGTAACTGGAGTAATGCTGTGGCCTTTTGTCAATGTAGCTATAGCCCTAAAGGTCGAGAAAGCCTTCCCTGGTATACTGGCTAGTCTCAGGTAGACCTTTGTCAGGTCTAGGGAAGCCGACGGAAACCTGATCGAGCTATTTAATAGAGAAAGATGCTTTACCTGTGACAGTAGGCTCAGGAATGAGGTAAGAATCCTCGCCGATGCTGTTGAGCCAATGTGGGATCGTCGGGTAGGAGGAAACGTTAACACGAGGTTGTTCAGGCTAAGCGACTCGGGCAGATAATCCTGCTTGAGCAATTTCGGTAAAACAAATTTTGCCGAGATCTCACCCACACGAATGGTAGTAGCCTCATGGGGTAGCCATATTTTAATATCATCTGCCTGTATCTCTAAGGGATTCCAAAAAACCACGTTGGCCCTGGAAAAGGACACCTTCGCATTTTGGATACCATAGTGATCAAGAACCTGACCTAGGACCCATTGTTGGACTGGTCGGTATTGCAATAAGAGAGGCAAAATGCTGGCTGCCGCAAGGAGAGATAAAAAAATGAATAGGGCAATAAGAGTGCCAGTCCTCAGTTTACTCCAAGACATTTGTCGAAATAATCTTTCAGGATCTTGGCGTGATCAAAGGCGATGTCAGGAGGAAGATTTTCACGATCGAAGATTCCTGTAGCCTTGGCATCGTCTGCTGCTTCAAGACTCCCACCTACAGGCCTGGCCACAAAGACTACAGTTACTGTGTGGAAACGGGGGTCCCTCCCTGGGTCTGAATATGCTCCCAACTGATAGAGTAATTCAACATCCAGAGAAGTTTCTTCCTTTGCCTCC
This sequence comes from uncultured Desulfobacteraceae bacterium, assembly GCA_964485655.1. Classification (GTDB taxonomy): domain Bacteria; phylum Desulfobacterota; class DSM-4660; order Desulfatiglandales; family Desulfatiglandaceae; genus B111-G9. Next base: position 1,853 of record CAZAKC010000083.1, on the reverse strand, counting down.
CTGATTGCCGCGTGTTCCAGACTTTCCCCGTAATCCACAAATCCACCGGGCAGCGCCCAGCCGTATGGTGGATTTTTTCTTTTTATCATCAGAATTTTTTGGTCTCCCATTTCTATTATGATATCGACCGTGGGGAAAGGGTTCTTGTATTTTTCCACGATGCCCCCACAATGAGGACAAATGAGTTGCTCTCTCATGGTGCCTCTGTCTCCCTGATAAGTGCTTTTTTTACATAAATCATCCTCTGCCATGCAGTAACATTTGTCAAAATAGCAAGCACCACTAGAGTAATCTTCATTGTTATAGTGCCAACCACAGGTATCCCGCCTAATAATGACCCTAATATCAGGAGAGTTATCCTCTCAGGTCTTTGCATAAGTCCTACCTTGCACTCCACGCCAAGTCCTTCAGCTCTGGCCCGGGTGTAACTAACCATGAAAGACCCTGCTATTGCCATGATGATGAATATTACAGCAAGAGGGCTCTGGTCTTTCGACACTGGCCCGAGCACATCGCTAAGCACGGCCCCGCCACCCGAGAAGTGCCATGCAAGTCCCATAAAAATGAAAACTTCTCCAAAGCGATCGAGGGTGCTATCAAAAAATGCGCCAAAGCGCGAGACCTTTCCCGTTTGTCGAGCCAGGAGGCCATCCAATACATCGCAAGTCCCAGCGAAAATCAGTACGCATCCGCCCCACAGAAAATAGCCCATACTGTAAATAATACCTGAGACAATGGACAGCACTAATCCACTAATCGAAAGTATATTAGGATGTATCCCGAGACGGGCAAAAAAATTGCCTATGGGCCGTACGACCCTCAGGTATCTCTCTCTGTTCTTATCACTTAAGAGGACAAAGTCTCGCATAATTTCTTATCCATCTTGAACACAATACAAAGGCTTCTTTTTCTCTCCTTGTCATGCCCGTCATCAATTAGCACAGCCTATCAGAGCCCATAAGGTTTGTCAAAACAGATAACGCATCATCCTACTCTTGCTATGTCCTATTTATTCTCAAGTTAACCTTTTTGGAATATGGGTGCAGTCGCCTTGTTCCGCCCCCTTCACTCACAATACCCAAAACCGCAGGGCCATCCACAACGACAATACCTGAGAGCATCGTGACAGGGCTACCGTGGAAGCCCTCCTGGACCATGGGAGTCGATGGGCCAAGGATAACCACTTCCCTGCAGTTGGTACAGAAATGCAATAAATGGTCTATTGTATTGTTTATGATGGCGGTGGCGGTCATCAAGACAACTTGTGACCTTGAGATCCAACGAGGTGCCTCAGAAGCTGGAAGGATGTCTGCTGCGCGATCATGACGTTCATCAAACACCTTTACATCCCCGGCGAGTTCTCTAAGCGGTGGCAGCAAAGGTGCAAAGTGGCCTACCATTGCCACTAAATCAGAAGGTTTTAGGTCAATATGTTCAAGTATGTCCCCTGGCAGATAATCATTGGGCCTTGAAGAAAAAAGGGCATTAGCAGTGGCAAGAGCAATTGATGAATAAACGGGCGATTTGCTGCTGAATAGCTCTATCACACGAGAGGCTTTTTTCCCCACAAGGGCCCTGATTTTTTCAGGGCTGGGGGAGAGCTCCCGGATAACCCTGCTCAAGAAACTGTAGGCAAGACCTACTGCGCCGGAGTCCAGCATCGCTGCACAATACCTGAGGCCCAGTCGAATATCCTTGACCACAGCATGTCCCGCATACTGATAAGCCAATCTCTCTATTTCTTCCCTGACACCCATTAGTCGGCGGTCTCAATCACGAATAGATAATTACATAAACGAACCTATAAGGGCAATTTATGCTTGTCAATCCGAAAAATTAGGGCGATATAATCA
>CAZAKC010000082.1:0-8248 GCA_964485655.1 uncultured Desulfobacteraceae bacterium | reverse complement strand
CCATGATAAGGAAGTGGGTTTTTTTGCCCACTAAATGCCTGGCCAGGATCGCATTAAGCCCTTTTTTCGCGATCCGCAGCCATGGACTCGAGCATATTCCCCTGAGCAGGGGTTTTATTTTACTTCCAAAGCACCAGCGTTGGACAGATATTCCACTGTTGAGCCTCGCCGCCGGGAGGCCCATTTATTACGTCGCCAAAAAAGAACTTTTTGACTCCCCTCTCACCCGATGGTACCTGAAGTCCCTGGGCGGGATACCCCTTGATAGATCGAGGCCGGTTAGGAGTAAAGATTCGTTCAAGAAAATTCATGAAATACTTAAGGCGGCAGGCGGGATTGTTGTTTTTCCGGAGGGAACTTACTATCCAGAAGAAATGGGGCCAGTTAGACATGGAATGATAAGATTTTTGCTAAGAAGGGGAGATGTGCCTTTTATTCCAACTGGCATCCGTTATGCCAGGGGTCTTTTCCGTACTAAAGTTTATATTGCCTTTGGAGAGCCTATTTGGAGGCGAAACCATAGTAGTGATGGAGACTTCATCGAGGAAATAAGGTTTAGAATAGCATCACTGTCGGAAGTCCCCTTAAGGAGGATGAACAGGAATGACTGAAGTATTGGCAGAAATATTTTCTCGGATTGATCGGTATAGAAATGAGGTGATCGAGCTTCAAAAAGAACTTACCTCACGCGTTGCTCTGGGCCCGGACAACGGTGGCAGTGGGGAGCACGAAAAAACTGCTTACGTAAAAAAAGTACTGGAAGCATTTGCCCCGGACGAAATCCACGAAATCAATGCCCCTGACCCGCGCGCTGCCCATGGCTACCGGCCGAATCTTGTGGCACTCTGGCATGGAGAACAATATCTCTCCAGACTATGGATACTGTCCCACTCTGATGTGGTTCCTCCGGGTGATTCATCGCTATGGAGCCATAATCCTTATGAAGTATGGGTTGAAGGAGACAAGATTTACGGCAGAGGGGTCGAAGACAACCAGCACGGTATAGTGAGTTCTGTTCTAGCCGTTAAAGCGATTTTGGAATCTGGAAACAGGCCGTTAAGGCCACTTGGTCTTGCTCTGGTTGCAGATGAAGAAACCGGCAGCAAATACGGCCTATCTTATCTCTTGCAAAACAACAGAGATCTGTTTGACGACAAAGATCTCATTGTGGTGCCCGATGGAGGAAATGAAACCGGCACGATGATAGAGATTGCAGAAAAATCCATGCTCTGGATTCGCTTCACTGTGTTGGGAAAGCAGTGCCACGCCAGCACGCCGCACAAGGGTAAAAACAGCCTAACTGCCACTGCGAATCTGATAGTTGCCCTTGAGAAGTTGAGAGAAGAATTTTCCGAGGAAGATAAGTTGTTCAGCCCTCCCATTTCTACCTTAGAACCCACTAAAATCGAGGGCAATGTGCAAAACGTCAATACTATCCCAGGCAAGGGGATATTCTATATGGATTGTAGAATTCTTCCTCACTACCAGGTGGATAGAATCTTGCATAGGGCCAGGGAAATTGCCCAAGATGTGGCAAGACAGTATGGGGTAAAGATCCTGGTGGAGACCGCTCACAGGGAGGATGCTGCGCCGCCCACACCTACTGATGCGCCTGTAGTAAAGGAGCTAAGCAAAGCTATCCATGCTGTAACCGGTCGAGAGGCTAAACCCATGGGTATAGGCGGGGGGACGGTAGCTGCATTCTTCCGCAAGGCAGGTCTTCCTGCGGCTGTGTGGTGCACCTGCCCTGACACCGCTCATCAGCCAAATGAGTACTGTAAGATTTCAGATATACTCACCGATGCCAAGGTGTTTGCTGCCATGGCAAGACCTATAACTTCTTGACCCTTTGTCCCATCTCTGTAATATTTGCCTGAAAAGTTTATGCTCGTCCCCCATTTGTTCGCTGAGGATATGGCCTTGGGGGCTGAGGCGTCGGTTGCACTGGCGATAAAGGCTTCGTTGAGGTCGAATTCATAGTTTATGAGAAAATAGGAGGGGATTATGAAGAAGGTTGCTTTAGGTATAATTTTCTTTGCTGTGGCAGCGATCTTTGCTGTTGGCTCTGCGTGGAGCTCTGAGGTTGTTGTGGGGGCCATAACCCCCTTGACCGGAAAATTGGCCATATACGGGCAAGGATTTCAGCAAGCCATGCTTTTGGCTTTGGACGAGGTAAACGCCTCAGGCGGAATCAATGGAAACCCGATGAGGATACTCTTTGAGGATAATAACTCTACCTCCAAGGGGTCTGTGTCTGCTATTCAAAAACTCATAACAATCCACAAGCTCCCGGTCATTTTCGGCCCTGCTGCGAGTTCGAACTTCCTGGCGGTCTGTCCCATTGCCCAGCGCAATCACACTGTGCTAATAGGTGCGGAAAGTGCGGCGGCCAGCATCAGCAAATGCGGATCATACGTTTTTCGTGTGTTTCCTTCTGATTTGCTGCAGGGTAAAGGGGTGGCAGAATTGGTTAGGTATCTGGGGTATAAGGAGGTGGTTCTCACCTATGTTAACAACGATTGGGGGGTGGGTCTTGCTAAGGTATTTAAGGTCAACTTTAACAAAGATGGGGGTCGTCTGCTGGACGAATTCTCCTATGGAGAAGGAAAAACCGATTACCGGAGTGAAGTCCTGAGGATCAAGAGAGTTTCGCCGAGAGCTGTTGTAAACCTGACCTATGTCAAGGAAGGGGCCACCATGCTGAAACAGGCCTACGAGATGGGCATAAAGGTGCAATGGATCATGGGCTCTGCCGCCAAGTCTCCTAAATTGATAGCCCTTGCAGGCAAGGCAGCCGAAGGGGTTATCGGTACGTATCCAACCTTTTCACAAAATACACCCCAGTATAAGGCCTATGTTGAGGGGTGGAAAAAGAAATATCCGGGCAAAAAACTTCCCATATTCGGTGCCTACAATTACGATATGGTTAAACTTACCGCAAAGGCGTTGGCGGCTTCCAAATCCATGTCAGCCGATGATGTTAGAGAGGCACTGATTCAAGTTAGTAAGGGATACATTGGTGCCACCGGCGATAAGACATTCGACGAAAACGGAGACGTCGGAGCCCAATACGGCCGCTGGATCATTAGAGGGGGAGTGATCAAAGACTACGAGTAGTTGAAATAATGCCCGTTGAGAGAGACTATTAGAAGTGGTGGGCTATTATCTGCAGCTTTTGCTAGACGGCGTCATTGCTGGCTCTATTTACGCGATGTTTGCTGTGGGGCTCACCATGGTCTATGGTGTATTCGGCTTCATAAACTTTGCTCATGGGGAACTTATTGCGTGGGGGGCGTATTTGACATTATTGTTTTTTCACCCCCCTTTTTCGTTGCCTATTGGCATCGCAGTAATTCCGGCGTTAGCCTTGACGGCTGTGATCGGCCTCGGGCAGGATAAGTACATTTTTAATCCCTTGAGGCGGAGCAGCCGCATAACACTGCTCATAACATCCATTGGATTATCTTATCTTCTCAGAAACGGGATACGATTAGTATGGGGATCTGATTTATTGAGCTTTGGGCTTGAGCCTGCGAGGGGCATGTGTGTTGGGGGATTAAGTATTACCCTGGTACAGTCTTTAATGATTTTCTCGGCCGTCATTTTCTTTGGCCTTCTATATTTCCTCCTTAAGCGAACCCTTCTTGGCAAATCCCTGAGAGCTGTATCTGACAACATGGAATTAGCAGGCATTATGGGAATTAATATGAAAAGGGTCAGGTTCACTGTGTGGGCGCTCGCCTCAGTATTTGCAGGAGTCGGGGGGATCTTGATTGCACTGGACACAAACCTTGAGCCAACCATGGGATTAACTAATCTTATAAAGGCATTTGCTGCAGTACTTTTGGGTGGCGCAGGGAATGTGTGGGGGGCATTACTGGGCGGGCTTTTCATAGGAATGGCTGAAAATCTCAGCATGATATTTATCGCGCCAGAGTACAAAGAATTTATCTCATTTCTGGCCATAGTTCTTGTTCTCCTCTTTAGGCCCAAGGGTATATTTGCCATCACCGGGGGAGTCAGGTAAGTGGGTTACATATTTCACATAATAATTACCACTCTCATCTATATAATATTTGCAGTCTCCCTGGATCTGGAGCTGGGGTTTGCTGGCCTGTATAACTTTGGTCAGGTGGCTTTTTTCGGTATAGGTGCATATACATCTGCGCTCATGAGCTTGGCAGGAATTCCAATAGGTATTACCATGGCCTGCGGGATGCTTACTGCTGGGCTTGCAGGATTTCTCCTTTCTTTTCCCGCCCTGAGGTTGACAGGAGACTATTTTGGTGTTGCCACCCTTGTATTTGCCGAGATGGTGAGAGTCTTCTTTGTGAATGAGGAATGGCTCACAAGAGGGCCAATGGGCTTACCAGGAATTCCACGGCCTATATGGATAGGTGAGGGTATAGGTTCACTGCCAAGATTTGCTGTTTTTGCTGGAATCATTGCCCTTGCAACCTTATTTTTCGTTCGGCGTCTGATAAGCTCACCGTTCAGCAGGGCCCTAAAGGTTATAAGAGAAGATGAATATGTGGCGCAAGCCTTTGGAAAAAACGTCTTTTCATTAAAGCTGAGAACTATAACCATAGGTTCAGCCCTGGCAGGCTTGGCTGGATCACTTTGGGCACACTATGTGACATTCATCAGTCCCTCGGATTTCACCTTGAATGAAACAATTCTAGTACTTCTTTGCGTCGTCTTAGGCGGAAAGGGAACTAATTGGGGGCCAGTCTTGGGTACCCTTATCGTGATGCTTACAAGTGAGTCGGTAAGGTTTCTGCCGATTCCCGCGGAAATGGGAAGAATCGTGGCCCCGCTTCAGGGGATGGCGTATGGGTGTGTATTGATGATTATCATGATGAAAAGACCCCAAGGTATCATCCCAGAGCACAGAATTAGGCGAGAGAATGCTCAGGCTTAAAAATGTCACAAAGAGGTTCGGGGGCGTAGTGGCGGTAAGCGGGGTCAGCCTTGAACTGAACTCTAGGGGGATTAGTGGGTTAGTGGGGCCTAATGGGAGCGGTAAGACAACGTTGTTTCATCTCATCACAGGTTTCTATCAATTAGACTTTGGTGAGATATATTACAATAACATGAGAATAGATTTACTCTCTCCATATCTTATCAGTAGGCTTGGTGTCACTCGAACCTTTCAACAAACCAGGGTTCTTGGTTCCATGACTACCCTAGACAATTTACTTTCATCCATCCCAAATCAAGCGGGTGAGGGCCTTTGTAATGTGTTCTTCAAACCTTCTAAGGTCAACAGCGAGGAGGCAGAAGGTCTGGCCAAGGCAAAGAAAGTCCTAGAAATGTTGGAACTGGATAAAATGGCAACCACCCCTGCCGGCCAACTGAGTTACGGCCAACAAAGGTTACTGGAATTGGGAAGGGTGCTGATGGCTGATCCTGACCTTGTTCTTCTAGACGAACCGACGGCCGGCATAAACCCGACCCTTGTGCGGCGTATGGCCAATATCCTCCTTCAACTCAGGGACGAGGGCAAGAAGGTTTTTCTGATTGAGCACAACATGCCCTTTGTGTCAGGTGTGTGCAGCGAAGTATTTGTTATGGATGCGGGCAAGATCATTTTCCATGGAGATCCAGAGACAGCTAAGAGCAATAGGCAAGTAATTGACGCATACTTGGGCAGGGTAGACGATGCTGCTTGAGGTTAAAGGACTCACCGCGGGCTATGGTCCCGCGGTTATAGTTCACGATGTCGACCTTTGTGTCTCGTCCAGGGAGATTGTGTGCATAGTGGGCCCGAACGGTGCCGGGAAGTCAACAGTCCTCAGGGCCATTGCAGGCCAAATTTTTCCTATCAGAGGAAGTGTCTTCTTTGAGGGTGTAAATGTGACCCAAATGGATCCCGGTGCCAAAGGAAAAAAGGGTATAATCTTCATTCCCCAGGGCGAGAATATCTTTCCTAATTTGAGTGTCAGGGAAAATTTGGAGCTTGGTGCAATGCTGACCAGGCATGGCAGAGATCTCCAGGAGACCATAGATCTGGTCTTTGATCGATTCCCGGTGCTGGGAAAAAAGCTGGCACGCCCTGCAAGGGAGCTCTCAGGGGGAGAGCGACAGCTCCTAGCCCTGAGCCGGATAATTATTGTAGACCCTAAGTTGGTTTTGCTTGACGAGCCGTCCTTGGGGCTCGCCCCTAGTATGGTGGATCTCATCTTTAAAGAGATCGTATCTATGAATAAAGACGGGGTTTCCTTTCTTGTAGTTGAACAAAATGCCAGAAAAGGCTTGTCTGTATCCCACAGAGCCTACGTTTTAGAGCTGGGACGCAATCGTCTCAGCGGGCAGGGTCAAGAGTTGCTTAATGATCCCGAGATTGTTAGGCTATACCTTGGAGGATGAGTCTAGGGCATCTCCACAGGAGCGCTCTAACCTTGGACACAGGGGGTGGAAACATGAGGACCTACCTTGTGCAACATGGAAGGCCTGTAGGTAAAGAGGAAAACCCGCAGCGGCCTCTTTCTGATGCAGGGAAAGACGATGTGAGAAAGATGGCCGAGGCCCTGAAAGCGGCTAGAGTAAGTGTCGCGCAGGTGTTTCACAGCGGAAAGCTTCGAGCCCAGCAAACTGCAGAGATCATCGCGTCGGTCCTTGGGCAGAACCTCTCACCGCTGGTTAAGGAAAACATCTCTCCATTGGATGACCCAAGCTCTATTGCCTCTGAATTGCCCGATCTGGGCGATGGCACAATGATCGTGGGCCACTTGCCCCATCTTGGCAAGCTCGTTTCCCTTTTGGTTGCAGGCAACCAAGAAACAGAAGTGGTCAGATTTCAACAGGGCGGGGTCGTATGCCTAGAGGCTGATGATTCTGGTAACTGGGCCGTTGCATGGATGCTGGTGCCTCAACTCCTAGGGTAAATAACGCACGGGCTCCAGCTTGTCCTCAGCCCACCGCAAAAGAATCATAGGGGGCCTATTTTGCCTGTCCTTGTCACCATAGGATTGAAAACTCACTGGCCCATAAATACTCATCATTTCTGTGTGCTCCAAGGCCTCCCGGATCGACTCCGAATCGGGAGACAGGGCCCTTGAAACAGCATCCGTTATGACTTGAAAAGCAGCATAGGCCTGTGCGGCATGGTAATCTGGGGCAAATCCATTGTTTTCAAAAAAGGCTGTGGCAAATTCAGTTGAGCCTGGATAAGGGGCATTTTCATGCCATGGGGCAGTGGTAAAGACGTTCCTGGACTTGACCTGTGCCTCCAGATAGGTTTTTGGGGCAAGAAACGGCTCTCCCCTACATATTATCAGCCTGGGTTGTCTATCCATCACAAGACTGAGAGCCAGTGCCCTTACTGCCTCTGAATCCCTGGATATGATGAATAGGACATCAGGACTCGCCTCCTGCAGGCGGAAAAAATATGGGGCAGAGTCACTTTGTCTACTTGTGGGTAAGTAGCTGAGGATATCTGTTATGAGGATGCGCGCCCGCCTACATACACGCACAATGGGCTTTGTTTCATGGCGCCCATAACGAGACCCTTCCCGGAGTATCGCAGCTTTGCCCTTCCCACGAAATCTAGTTAACAGTGACAAAATTGGCCTAGAATGTTCGCTGATCGGCAGACAGAGCCTAAAGACATACCTCATATGCATTTCCGTGATTCTGTCAGCCGATGCACTGGTTATGAGGAAGGGGATTCCATGGCCTTCTGCCACCCTTGCAGCTTCCAGGGTAGCGCTGCTACTACATCCCCCTGTGATGAGGACAACACCCTCTTGGGCAATTAGTGCCTGTGCAGCATTTCTTGCCATATCCGGGTCTCCCGCGGTGTCACGGAAATATAGTACAACCCTCTGCCCACCGAGATCGGATGAGGCTTGAAGCTGGTCGGCAGCCATTTCAAAGGCCACCTTCTCCATATTACCCACCAAAGCAAGCTTTCCGCTCAAGGGTAACAATACCCCAACAGGGATATCTTGGGCCGGGGCAGAAACTATTGCGAGAAAGGTCTGGACACCAAATAACCAGATTGCAAAGAGCCTCTTCACCTTTTTTACTCCGTTGCACTGCTCCATAATAATCCTTTGTCTCAAATAGCCCCTATTGAAAGGCCCCACATTTTTCACACTATGGCCTTAATGAGCGAAAAACTTACAATAAAAGTTTCCAATTTGTCCACCTATGATTCATAACACGAGATCCGATATTGATAAGAGAAGCCGAGGAACTGGGAGTTTGCGCGCACAAGATGTTTGGACCACGTCATTAATTAGGG
>CAZAKC010000081.1:0-8460 GCA_964485655.1 uncultured Desulfobacteraceae bacterium | reverse complement strand
TCCCGGCCCAAATTTGCCTTGTCTGGATCTTGAGTATTTGGGTATAATTAATGTCCAAGTTGAATGTTGCTTGCTTTTCGGGCCTTGGTGGAGCTTACAATAGATGAGACTTACCAAGTCATTCTCCTATTTGGCTAGGGCCTGGTTTACTTCGCGCCTATGGAAACTAAAGAAAAGAAGGATAAGTTTTGAGCAAGTCAGGAGGACTCCCGTCACATGCCCCAGATCTTTTCCCAGGTAAAACACCTACTTTTTGACAGAAAACGCAAACCTGACATCACAGAAAAGATTAAGCAAAAATATCAAGTCTTTGTAAAGCTTCTTGCAGAAAATGACTATGCACTAGAACTTGTCAGTGAACTTCAAAGCAAGTACCACGGCAATGCCCTTTTTACCATTCCTTACCTCCAAGGGGTGGTTAAGAAGCTCCTCATAAGCTCTCAAAATATCGTGCACCTCTTGAATGAACTGACAGATGGAAGATATCAATCACTAGAGGAGGCCGACAAGAGAATCGCTGCGCAGATCCGGGACGTTATGACCGGCAAGAAAGAACCTGTGGTCATCTTCACCTCGGTGTCATTGGATGAGGCATACAGGGAGATCGCTGATAAAATCGGCGACAAGATGGCCAACCTTGGAGAGATGAAAAACAGGCTCGGCCTTCCAGTCCCAGATGGATTTGCAATAACTGTGTGCGCCTACAACCAATTTCTTGAATATAACGGGCTTGATGTAGTTATACCCAACATTATTGAAAAAATTGACAAGAACAATCCAGAGGCCCTAGCAAAGGCTGAACAAACCATCAAAGGGCTGATCTTAAAGGCATCCATTCCACCTGAGCTGTCTGAATATCTACACGAAGGCTACAATGAGCTGGCCCGTGACAAACCGGGGTGTTTTGTGTCCATAAGAAGCAGTGCCCTAGGAGAAGACGGTGAGGCCTCTTTTGCAGGTCAGTACACCACCTTGCTCAACGTCTCCCCCCATCAACTGGAATCAGCGTACAAGGAGGTGGTAGCGAGCAAATATAATGCCCGGGCCATATTTTACAGGATGAAAAAGGGTTACAGGGACGAAGATGTGGCCATGAGTGCAGGGGTTGTGGAAATGGTAAATGCCAAGACAGCAGGAGTGATTTACACCGAGGATCCTAACAGACCCAATGATCACCGCGTAATTATAACCGCCGTATGGGGTCTTGGACAGATGCTTGTGGACGGTCAAGGTCCTGCAGACATATATATCCTGCATAAAGAATCCCAGCTCCGTGTCCTCAAGAACGAAATCCCGGTTAAGAGGGTTATGATCGTACCAAACCCCCATGGGGGCGTACAAAAAGCCAAGGTACCTGAGGAAAATAGAGACCGCCCCTGTCTTGACCACTCTGCGCTAGAAAAGCTTCTTCAGTATGCAATGACTCTGGAGAACCATTATAATTGGCCTCAGGACATTGAATGGGCCATTGATGAGACCAACCAGATATATCTCTTACAGACACGCCCCCTTTCCCTCGCAATGACTGAAGAAAGGTCCCAGATAGATCTCACCACTTATCCTGTGTTACTAAAGGGCGGCAAGGTCTCATGTGGTGGCCTGGGAGCAGGGCCTGTTTTTCGTTATAGAACAGAGCACGATTTGGCCCTTTGCCCAGAAGGAGCAGTACTGGTTGCTGGTAGGACCTCCCCACGTTTTGTCAAGATCATGGATAAGGTGAGAGCCATTGTGACCAACTTGGGCAGCCCAACAGATCACATGTCTTGTCTGGCCCGAGAATTTAATGTGCCCACAATCGTAGACACCCGCGAGGCAACGAAGAGACTTGCTGAAGGAATCGAGGTTGTGGTGGATGCGACAAATGCCACTGTTTACAAGGATATCGGCCTGTACGAAATCAAAGCAGAAAAAAAGGCGGAAAAAGCCCCTTTAAATATCAAAGATACAGAGGCCTACAGGTTATTAAAAAGACTCATCCCGTTAGTGGCTCCACTTCACCTTCTGGATCCAAGGGCCCCTGAATTCAGCCCGGAAAATTGCACAAGTGTCCATGATATAATTCGTTTTGCCCATGAGAGCGCACTAGATGCCATGTTCAGTGTGGGGGAAACTACGAAGTTAAAAAAGAAGGCCCAGTCATTCCGACTGGACTCCGATATTCCTTTGCCCATTTATGTTATTGACATTGAAGGTGATATCGTAGCTGGAGGCAGGAAAAAAACCATATTGCCGACAGACATCAAGTGCGAGATTTTCCAGGCATTATGGAAGGGACTTACACACGAAAAGATACCGTGGAAGGCATTGTCCCCAGGCAACCTTGATCTAAAGGGATTTTTTTCTGCAATGACCCAGACTATGGTAGATACATTGGCCTCAGAGCAGCAGATGGGCGAAAACTACATCCTGTTGGCACAAAACTACCTCAGCGCCAGCTTTCGGTTTGGTTATCATTTTGCAACCCTAGACGCATACGTGTGCCACAATATTCACGACAACTACGTATCACTTACATTTAAGGGCGGTGCAGCGCCGGAAAACAGACGAGCCAGGAGGGTTAAGTTCATACGTAAAGTCCTAGCTGATCTCGACTTCACAGTAGATACAAAGGAGGACTTTCTAAGGGCTAGAGTGATGTACGCCCCAAAAGATCAATGCCTCAATAAGGTTGACATGCTGGGCAGGCTGCTTGGCTGTACCAGGTATTTAGACATGGCCCTAACCACCGAAGCCTTGGTGGATGAGTGCGTCGAGCGTTTCAAAAGAGGAGATTATTCTCTGGGAATCTTCGAATATGCCCGCTCCCAAAATCAGACTTGAACAGCTCCGCACATTTATTGGGGCTGGGATCATTACTCGGATGTACCTTTAGTACATAACTCAACCAAGTCATCTAGCTTGGCTTCCGCCAAGGCGATGCAGGTGTCTGCTGCGCCATAATACATCTTAAGTGTCCCATCCTCTTCCACCACCCCCCCGCACGGAAATACAACGTTTTGCACATCGCCGGTCCTTTCATAGGAAAATTCCGGGCCAAAAATAAAATGCGGGGTATAGCCCAATACTGTTTCAGGATTGTCAAGATCCAACAGCATCGCTCCTATCCTATATATCCTACCTCCGCCCGTTTCCCTAACTCCATGATATATGGCCAACCATCCTTGGGCAGTCTTTATGGGAGGAATACACATGCCCACCTTAGAGGGCCCCCAGCCTGGCTCAGGGGCAAGGATCAAGTGTGCTTTACCCCAATAAACAAGATCCGGAGAATACGTAATCCATATTGCACCCTTTTCCCCCCCCAAGCCTTGAGGCCTGTTAAGTATGGCGTAGCTTCCCCCTATCTTCTCTGGAAACAGTACAGCATCTTTATCGTCAGGAACACTGATCATGGATATCCTTTCAAATGAGACAAAATCCTTGGTGTACCCGATGGCTGCCCTCGGTCCATAGGGTCCATAGGCGGTATAGGTTATGAAATAGGTATCGCCCATCTGGGTTATGCGCGGGTCTTCAACACCATAGCGTTCATAAATTTCTATCTCAGGGTCCTGGGAGGGGACGATCCATGGTTCTTTGTCCACCTCGAAATGATAACCATCATCTGATCGTGCAAGGGTAAGGTGGCTGTGGCCGCGGAGGTCTTCCACTCTGAGCAGTAGTATATATTGTCCATCGAACTTGCATGCTGCAGCATTGAACACTGTGTTACAGGGATAAGGGATGTCCTCACGACTCAGTATAGGATTGTGCTCAAACCGCATGAAAGGATGTAACTTAGGTTTCATGCCTCAACCCTCATTCGGTAGTAATTATGCGCACATCAACCTTTGGCGCATCCGTAATGTCACGGTACAGATCAAGGTGCCTATCTGCAATTATCGACCAAGAAATATTTTCCTTTACAAATTGCCTTCCGTTGTCACAAAACTCCTTGGCAAGGAGTTCATCTTCCAGCACACGCACGATACATTCCACGAAATCCTTCTTATTATTACATACCAAACCGGCCTTTGCCCTACCCAACGTGTCCACAAGGGCACGGCTGCTGCTAGCAACAAGGGGCCTGCCAAAGGCTAGGCAATGGGCGAGTATACCACTCTGGGAAACTATCTTGTAAGGGAGCACCACCACGTCAGCAGCACAAAGCACTTGGTCAAATACGTGTTGGGGTAACTGTCCTCGGATTATAATAATGTTTTCATGGGCAGGGCAGTTGGCAATTCGCTCGAGCAATTGGTTACGATAGTCCACATACTCCTGCCCTCTGGTCTTGCCTGCCATAACTAAGACCGCGTTTGGGTATCTTTCAAGGATCTCTGGGAATATATCAATTATAAGCTCAAAGTTTTTTGAAGGTCTTATATAGCCGATTATCAGTATCACTTTCTTGTCCTCGGGCAATCCCAATTTCTTTTTTGCATCAGGGATAATCTCCACTTCTCTTGCTCCGTGGGGGATTACCCTTATCTTGTCATGCAAGCTCTCGGGCATTATCTGCCTGAGGGTATCAAGTTGGTAGGACTCATGTACTATAACCCTGTCAGAATTAGTCACCACAGCCTCTAAAATGGTCTTGTGGGGCATGTCCATGTCTGTATAGACCGTATGCAAGGTGCTCACCACGGGAATGCCAAGCATCTTGAACTGCAGTATCAGTGGCACCACTGATACCCCTAAATGCTTTCCATAGAGGCCGAACTCATGTTGGATATGCACCACATCCGGTGTGAATCTTACCATAGTGGAAAAGGCCTTTTCTGCCAGATCACCATCTTCATAATCAAAGGAAGGAAATACCTGCGGGCCCGAGCCACCAACGTGAGAAACCACATATATATCCGTCTGTTTTGACCGAAGGGCATCCGTCAAATATTGGGTATAAGTAGCAATGCCACACTCTATGGGCGGATAAGTTGATACAAAACCTATTCTCATATTCTCGCCCCCTTTTTGCAAGATTTGAATTTGCCCTGTTTCAAAGTGTCTTGATCCTTTTCCTTACCCATCCTGTCATCTCACTATACTCTTGAGCACAGAGTTAATCCTTTGATCGGGGTATTGGAAAGTACCTACCAAATGTCTGTGGCGTGAAGAAATCCGGTTGTAGCCCCAGCGGCACCTGGCTTCTACCTCCCCTAAATCGTGCCTTTTAAAATAATGAGGCAGGTTAACCTCAAAAAAAGACAGTGCATCAGCATCACGCAGCAGATCAGACATCTCATCACCACCAGTTTCGTGAAGACGTATCATATCAGCCACTCTGCACACTGATGCCTCGTCCCACCCGCATTCTCTCATGATTTGTGACACAATACGAGCGCTATTTTCTGCATGCGCCCGCTTGAAGCTGTCATAGTCGGCAAACTCACCTCTCTTTACCTTCACCTCCTCCATGGCCCTTTCTATGTCATGGCCCAGGGCTGCAATCTCCAGTAGGGGATCATTATCATCACGAAGTTTCCTGACCCACATGAGTGTGTTAAGGGCATGATCATAGTCCTCTGGGACCTCTGAGTCTCGAATTGTGTCCAATATGCGCTCTTTCGTACACTCATAGGGTATCAATTCATTGCCTTTTCCCTGACCACTCACGATACAGCACCCACATTCTCCTGATATTTTCCAAATTCGTAACCACAGCAAGCAACACAAGAGTTGCCAAAACCCTGTCAAGCAACGCGCCAATGAAAATAAGGAATACCCTCAGGTCTCTGCCCAAACGAAATGTCACGGGACGACTCTTAAGTTTGTCCCTTAAATAGCTATCGTACTTGTGAGCCGTGTAGCTGTTGATCAGACTCCCAGTAATTGCAAAATAGCCGGCAATCACAGGCCCCAGGGTTATGCGCTCCCATAGGAGATGAATGGTCAAACCAAGGACAATAAACGCATCAGCATAGCGGTCTAGAACTGCATCAAACCATCCGCCGAATTCTGAGGCCTGATATTTCAAGCGAGCGACCTCTCCATCGCATCCATCCAACACAGAAGAAAACTGAGCCAGTACCGCCCCCATCACAAGAGCAACGTATCCTTTGGCAGAGAAAACCACACCCGAGAGCAGTGCAGCAATAAATGAGAAAAAGGACAACTGGTTTGGAGTTAAACGAGTATTAACAAGATAGCGGGTAATTCTTAACGAGAGGGGCCGGTTGATATATCTTGAAATAGGGCCGTCAGTGGTCTTTTTCAGACCCCGAAGTAGTTCTCGCTCTGCCTTATTAATTGATCGGTGGTCGTCTATATCGAACCAGGGCCCCCCCGGACCGTCCACAGCGCGCACTCTGCCTTGTGAGGCCAAAAGGCGAATCCCAGCCGAAAGAGTGGTATCACCATTGTCTTGGGCCCTCTTTAGGGCCTCAAAAATGCCATAAGTGCACAAGAAAAGCCCGGTATCTATCCCATTATACTGGCCCAGATCCTTCCCTATTTGCACTACTTTGCCTTCCCTTACCAGCACCTTTGTGGCCTCTGCCAGTTCAGGCTGCGCAAACCTGCCGACCTGTCTGTCAACCAAAAGAGCCACCTCTCCATCTTCAAGGTCCGCTTTCAGCATCCTTCCGAAGGCACCCTGGGGTAATAGGTGATCACACATGGTAAGAAGAAAAGGCCCCTCCAGATACTTTTGGGCACATAACACCGATATACCATTTTCCTTGTCCCATTTTTCATTGATCACATGGGTGATTGATATATCTTCTTTTTCTTGCAATAGATCCAAAAAGGCCCGTACCCGTTCGCCCTCAAAACCGGTGACAACGAGGAAATCGCTGATCCCACTGGCTTTGGCTGTTAGGATCACCCTTTCAATAAGGGGTTTACCCAAAACCGAAACAAGGGGCTTAGGAAGCCCCTTGTCGGATAACCTTGTGCCTTTTCCAGCAGCAAGGATAAGGCATTTCATCTTAGATCACGCCTCTCGCTCACCCCTAATGAATTCCTCGGTCATCCGGTGGGCCTCATCGTCGGTATATTGTCTCGGCGGATGCTTCATAAAATAGGCCGAGGGTGAATAGAGTATTCCCCCTTTCCCTCTATCAAGGGCCAATTTGCAGCATCTGATGGCATCAATGACAACACCACCGGAATTGGGGGAGTCCTCTACTGACAGCCTCAATTCCAGGTCCATGGGGATATCACCAAATAGTTTTCCTTCCATCCTGATGAAGCAAATCTTGTTATCCTTTTGCCATGCGACCCAATCACTGGGGCCGATATGGATATTCTCCCTCTCAAGCCTAAGTTCGCCAAGCTGAGACTGAACCGCCTCTGTCTTGGATTCTTTCTTTGATGCCAATCTGCTTCGATCAAGCATGTTCAAAAAATCAGTATTTCCACCGGTGTTAAGCTGATAAGTCCTTTCCAGCTTCACTCCTCGGTTTTTGAAAAGATTCGTCAATACCCTATGCACAATGGTTGCGCCAAGCTGGCTTTTTATGTCATCACCAATAATGGGGATATTCTTCTGTTCAAACTTCTTTCCCCACTCAGGATTACTCGCAATGAAAACGGGCATACAGTTGATAAACCCCACCCCTGCTTCCAGCGCGCATTCCGCGTAAAACTTAACCGCTTGTTCCGAGCCAACAGGTAGATAGTTAAGCAGCATATCCGCCTTGGAATCCATCAGCTCTTTCACAATGTCGTCCTTGGTGGCCTCTGGCTCATCAGCCGGTACAAATGTGTACTTTTCGTCGTAATTTTTCATATGATCGGCCACCCCGTCCAGTATGCGGCCCATTCTCACCTTCACACCTGTGGAAGGCACATCTCGATAGATGGTCTTTGTGCAGTTTGGCAATTGAAAAATGGCCTCAGCCACATCTTTTCCCACTTTTCTCCTGTCAATATCAAAAGCCGCAACCACCTGTATGTCTCCCGGCTTATATCCTCCGATATCCCAATGCATGAAACCGATGGCATCTTCTTCTGATCTGTGTCTGTAATATTCGATCCCCTGTATCAGGGCACTTGCACAATTGCCTAGCCCTGCAATGGCGATCCTAATCATGTCCATTAACTACCTCCTCCTTTCGCAAGCAATTTCCCTCATCTATCATGGCAGCCTCATTTGAATCTGCAGGGACAAACAAGGCCACTTCCCCGTCGCAGACCCACTGTTAGTTCAAACGCAAACATTATTAAAAAGCACAGATATAAAATAATTTCAAATATTTTATTTTGCCCATGGTAGGATGCGGTGTTGGACTACTAAGAGGACCCGAAGTGTGTCTGCGCTGTCTAGCAGTTAAAGTGGCTCGCGGTGCAAATACCAGCGCTGGTTCAGGTCCCACTGATTACCTGAATCAGAACCGCATCCACACCGAAACCGTCAACTAGCTGGAAATATTATGTTTTATTGGTCCGGGCACATGCTTGTCCAAGAACCGAGTTTTAGTACTAGCAGGGGAACGCCTGCCTGCGCTAAAGCTTCGGCAAGGCAGGGGATGTTCCCGT
>CAZAKC010000080.1:0-8575 GCA_964485655.1 uncultured Desulfobacteraceae bacterium | reverse complement strand
CAGCTCCTTGGCCTTGTCCACTGTCATAAGTAGTAGTGCAGCAGCAGCATCATTGATACCCGAGGCATTGCCAGCAGTTATGGTCCCATCTTTTTTGAATGCTGGACGGAGCCTAGCCATTTTTTCCACACTGGTATCCATTGGCCTTTCATCGGTGTCAAACACGATGGGATCGCCCTTTCTCTGTGGAATAGTTACGGGCACAATTTCATCTTTAAAGATTCCCTCTGCTATCGCTTTTCGCGCACGCTGATGGCTCAGTGCACCTATCTCATCCTGTTCCTGGCGAGTTATCCCGTATTTTTCGGCGATATTCTCTGCAGTGATACCCATGTGATAGCCATAAAATATTTCAAATAGACCATCCATGATCATGAGATCCACGAGGTCAGTATTGTTCATTCTGGCTCCCCATCGCGCCGCAGGTAGGGCGTAAGGGATCATACTCATATTTTCCATGCCCCCTGCCAGCACCACGTCTGCCTCCCCCGCCCTGATGGCCTGGGTGGCAAGCGCCACAGCCTTCATGCCTGAGGCGCATACCTTATTCACTGTAAATGCCGGGGTCTCTTTTGATATTCCAGCCCTGATCATCGCTTGCCTGGATACGTTCTGACCCTGACCGGCTCCCACAACATTTCCCATTATCACCTCATCGATCTGAATGGGCTGGGCGCTCTCATCGTAGTCGTAGGCCTCTTTTTCTAGGTCGATCATGCCCCTGCCCTTTATGCCATCGGGCTCAAAACTCAGTAGCTCTTCGCTGGCCTGGGGCTTTAAGTTTACTTTCTTTAATGTCTCTTTCAAAACTAGGGCCCCAAGCTGTACCACCGGTGTGCTTTTCAATGTGCCTCCAAAAGAACCAACTGGTGTCCTTGCTCCTGAAACGATTACTACCTCTCTCATATTACCCTCTCCTTTTAGCTGATATTTTTTGGCCTCGAGTGCCGACTATCTTGCAAATCCATATCGTTTTTCTGTTCACCATCCTTCGAAATTCGTTGTTCAGTATTCGTTATTCAAAACTCCTTAACAAGTTATACCTATTGTACCTATTGTCTTGTCCAGCGCCTCGCTCCTTCCTTCATTCATTATACACCACCAACGTCACTGCCTCACCCCCGCCAAGGCACAACGATGCCTGCCCCACCTCTGCTCCTCTGTCCTTCATGGCATAAATCAGGGTGGTGAGCACCCGTGCGCCACTGGCCCCAATGGGGTGGCCCAGTGCGACCGCTCCCCCGTTCACATTTACCTTTTCTGGATCAATCCCCAGCTCCCGATTAATAGCAACAGAGGAAGAGCTGAATGCTTCATTTATCTCGTGAAGGTCAATATCTTCTACTTTCAGCCCATCCTTGGCCAGCACCTTAGGTATGGAGTAAATGGGAGCTACAAGCACGTATTTCATATCAATGCCTGCTGATCCCTGGGCCCCGACCCTTACGAGGGGCTTGATTCCGAGCGCCTCTGCCTTTTCTCTCGCCATAAGCACGACCGCTGCAGCCCCATCACTTATCTTGGACGCATTACCGGCTGTTACTCTTCCATCTTTTTTGAAGGCAGGACGAAGCCTAGCCAGCGCCTCTGCGCTTGTCCGGGGTTTGCGCAAGGGTATTTCATCGGTATCAAAAACCACTGGCTCACCTTTTCTCTGAGGGACACTTACAGGCACGATTTCTTTTTTGAACTTACCCTGCTCAATCGCGATCCATGCCTTCTCATAGGAGCGCAGTGCGAATTTGTCCATATCCTCGCGGCTCACCCCATATTTATCGGCTACCAATTCAGCACTCAATCCCATGTGAAAATCATTCACATGGTCCCACAGACCATCATGTACCATAGCATCAATCAGCACAGAATTATTCATCCTATAACCTGTGCGGGCCTTGGCCAACATATATGGGCACAGATTCATGTTCTCCTGGCCCCCTGCCACCACCACATCCGCATCACCGCACTTAATTGCCTGGGCCCCAAGCATTATGGCCTTCAGCCCCGAGCCACACACCTTGTTTACGGTAATTGCCCCCACGTCCCACGGCAGTCCTGCCCTGACCATGGATTGCCTGGCAGGATTCTGACCCAGACCATGGGGTAGCACGCAGCCCATGATCACTTCGTCCAAGTCCTTTTTGCCAATGCCTGCCCTTGATATTGCCTCACTGATTACCAGTGCCCCTAAATCTGTTGCGGACACTGTGCTCAACGATCCCGCAAAATCCCCAATGGGTGTCCTGCACGCACTAACGATGACTACATCTCTCATTTTTTCACCTTTCCTTCTGCATGATTCAACAATAGATCCTCACTCAGTCCTGTCCAAAATCGGTTTTTTGCAAAAGGCAGGGGAACGCCTGCCTCCGCCAAGGCTACGGCAAGGCAGGGGATGTTCCCGAAGCGGCGTATTTTGACCCCGTAGCCAGGATGGTGAAGGGGCCAAAATCCGCAGTGAGCGAAGCCACGATGGCGTAGCGAGCGTAGCGGAGGGAATATGCCGTTTTCCTGCCAAAATAGATTCAAATTTGGAACCTGCCAGCCGTTTTTGTGCCAATTTTACCCTACCAGATCCGCATTGAAAAATTGGCCCATACTCTGCCAAAAAATGCTGCATGGGTCGGCCCTTAGGCCCGTTGATATATAAATGGAGGCCCGTCCCCAAGTCAAGTAGAAACGGCCCTATACTTTTACTTGACAAGAGGTCCCACTGCCTTATAAAGAAATGCCCATTTTGGGCAACAGATACTACCTTGAGCCAGAAACCATGGCACGGAGGACCCAGCCTTATGAACCCCATAGCAAAAGAACTTAATGAGACAATTCGAGACAGCAATGTCCACATATACCAGATGTTATCTCAGGTTGGCAAATCGCTCTTTTTCCCAAAAGGTATCCTTTCTCAGAGTGCGGAAGCAAAACAGAAAGCCTACCGCTTTAATGCGACCATTGGGATGGCTACTGAAAATGGACGAACCATGCATTTGAGATCAATCATGTCCACTATAAAGGGCCTGGAACCGGAGCAGGCCCTCACCTATGCCCCTTCGTTCGGAATTCCCGGATTAAGGCAAGCATGGCAGGAGTCCTTATTCAGGAAAAACCCTTCACTCCAAGGGAAACAGATAAGCTTGCCAATCGTCACCAGTGGGGTCACACACGGCATCAGCGTAATTGCTGACATGTGGATAGATCCCCAGGATATAATAATTCTCCCAGACAAGATGTGGGGGAATTATAATCTTATCTTTGGCGTGAGGAAGGGGGCTCAAATCGTAAATTATCCGTTGTTTGGCTCTAACGGCAGGTTTAACCTAGAAGGCTTCAAACATGTACTTGAATCAGAGGCAGAGGAAAACGGCAAGGTTGCCATTGTCCTAAATTTTCCCAATAATCCTACAGGTTACACTATTACACCACAAGAGGGTCGGGCGATAGCAGAGATCCTGGGCGAGATCGCCTACAAAGGAATAAACATACTTGCCATAACAGATGAAGCATATTTTGGCCTGTTTTATGAAGACGATGTCCTGAAAGAATCATTATTTGCTCAATTGGTGGGATTGGATCCAAGGGTGGTAGCAATAAAGCTGGACGGCGCCACAAAAGAGGATTACGTCTGGGGACTGCGTGTAGGATTCATTACCTATGGATGCTGGTCAGAAGGTCCAATCTCTGCGGTCTATGAAGCGCTTGAGAAGAAGACTGCAGGGGCGGTGCGAGGTTCCATATCTAACGCGTCCCATCTGAGCCAGGAGATCGTATTAAAAGCAATGAAAGATCCCGATTATGAGCGGGAAAAGCAGGAGAAATACAATATACTCCTTGATAGGGCAAAGGAAATAAAGAGTGTGCTTTCGGATCCGAAATATGCGGATGTCTGGGAGGTATACCCCTTTAATTCCGGCTACTTCCTGTGCCTTCGACTCAAAGGCGTTGAGGCGGAAAGGCTCAGAGTCCACCTTCTCGACAAATACGGCGTCGGGCTGATATCTATAGGTAA
This sequence comes from uncultured Desulfobacteraceae bacterium, assembly GCA_964485655.1. Taxonomy (GTDB): domain Bacteria; phylum Desulfobacterota; class DSM-4660; order Desulfatiglandales; family Desulfatiglandaceae; genus B111-G9. Next base: position 4,572 of record CAZAKC010000080.1, on the reverse strand, counting down.
AACTGACCTCAGGGTTGCATTTTCATGCATAGAGAAAGAAGACATCAGGGAGCTTTTCGACTGTATTTATATGGGCGTTAAAGATCTGGAACCCAAATAGTCAAAATGCTGACGTAGATACAGTTCCCAGTGACACCGACCGAGAGGCTAATCTTTACCCCCGTGGGGACAAATCACCTACCTCTTATCAGCACTTAGCGCCAACTTACCCTCCGAGTGCCATTTGGCTCTTGGCTTCTGTTCCATGGCATGCTTCTTGAATCACTCTCTCAGCGATACAGATTATGACAAGGAGGAGGCTCACGCATGGATAACGCAGCAGGAGCTTACGAATCGCCCGAACAACCCTTTGCAGAGCTAGCCGGCAAGTACCTTACATTCTCTCTTGCGGGTGAGGAGTATGGGATCGGAATCCTCAAGGTGAAAGAAATCATTGGGCTAATGCCCATAACCCCTGTTCCCAAGGCTCCACACTTTGTTAAGGGAGTGATAAACTTACGAGGCAAGGTCATTCCCATAATGGACCTGCGCCTCAAGTTTGGAATGGAGCCTCTGAACTACGACGAGCGCACGTGTATCATAGTTGTAGAAGTGAATACAAAAGAGGCCACACTTACTATGGGGCTAGTGGTTGATTCCGTTTCAGAGGTCTTGAATATTAAGGCAGAAGAAATTCAGGAGACACCCTCCTTCGGGGCACACATCGACACTGAATATATTCTTGGCATGGCAAAGATGGATGGGAAAGTCAAGATCCTGTTGGATATTGATAAGGTACTGGCCACCGATGAACTTCAGGACATGGAGAGCACCACCTAAGGATCCCTTACGCTATGAACCACCATCCATGTCGTAAAGCAGAAATTGTCCCGTTTTTGGTGCAGCAGGCTTGGGGGTATATTCCTTAGGTTCAGTGCCTTCCCTGAAGGCCTGAAAAACCGTCTTCTTTGAATAAGGGCTGGCAAGAAGGCCTGTCTTAGCATCGATTTTCGCAAAAACTACACCGTCAGGGACACTGAAATCCTCCACTGGCATATCCTTTAGGATCTGTCTCATGAAGTAGAGCCAAATGGGGCTTGCTGCCCTCGACCCCGTTTCTCCTTTTCCCATTGGGGTCCTGTCATCATAGCCCACCCAAACACCCGTAACCACTTGAGGCGTAAATCCCATGAACCACGCATCCCTCAGATCATTAGTAGTACCAGTTTTACCGGCCACGGGTCGGTGAAGGGCTTTTACCCTCCACCCTGTACCTTCCTGGACCACCGCCTTGAGTAAATCAGTCATCACATATGCAGTCTGTGGAGAAATAACCTGCTCAGACTGGGGCTGATTTTCTTCGATCACCCGTCCCTTTCTATCCAGGATCTTTTCAACGAAAATCGGTTCAGGCAGGAAGCCAAGGCTTGCAAACACACAATAGGCCCGAGTTAGTTCAAGCAAAGAAACTCCAGAAGAGCCCAGGGCCAAAGAAAGATCTTCATTCAACGGAGAAGTAATGCCTAACTGCCTGGCATACGATATGACGTAATCTATACCTATCTTTTTGAGAATCTTAACCGTTATAACATTCCTTGATTTAGAAAGGGCGGTCCTTAGAATGGTGGGACCGAAGAATCTCCCTTTGTAATTACGAGGCTTCCACAGTTTTTCATCTTCTCCCTTGTCTGATATAAAGGGCGCATCAACTATAACGTCTGCCGGGCTCATCCCCTTGTCCAAAGCAGCGGAATAAATGATAGGCTTAAAAGCAGAGCCAGGCTGGCGTCTTGCCTGTACCGCACGGTTAAACTGGCTAACGGAAAAATTCCGGCCTCCCACCATTGCCCTTACCTTGCCGGTTTGCGGTTCCATACATATCAGGGCTCCCTGAACCTGAGGGTCTTGCTCTAAAGCCACGATCCAGGAAAACGGTGTCTTCGCCTTCTTCTTGATTCTCACAAGAATCACATCTCCGGGCGAAAGGGTTTCTGAGACCTTTTTTATCCCAGCCCTGTAATATGGCATCTTGGGGTCAGGTTTCCTGGCCCATTTCATCTCAACCAGAGGCAGTATAGCCTTAACTCCGTGTACCCATAGCTCAGCCCGCTGCCTGCTATCATCCACCTTTTCAACCAAGGCCTTCACTTTACTGCCCAGCGCGAGTTCGGGCTTTTCCTTGGACTGAAGTACCTCTTCTTTGTACAGGGTGAAATCTTCCTCATTTATGTGCCTCAAAGGCCCGCGATACCCTTCCCTCTTATCAAGCTCCTCCAAGCCTTTCCGCAGTGCCTCCTGGGCGGCCTTTTGCATGGCAAGATTTACCGTAGTGTAAACCCGCAGCCCACCCCTGTATACACGGTCCTTGCCATATTTCTTAACCAGATATTGGCGTACATATTCCGTGAAATACGGTGCCCGCTGAAAATAGTCCTCTTCCTTGCCAATGATCTTGAGGGGCTCTCGGTATGCCTCAACTTCCTGTCTCTTTGTTATATATCCCTCCTGTCTCATCCTTTGCAGCACATAACGCTGCCTGGCTTTTGCCTTTGCAAAATGTGTGACAGGCGAATACCTCGCAGGAGCCTGGGGTAGCCCTGCAAGTAATGCCGCCTCGGCAATGTCGAGGTCTTTGGCGGATTTTCCAAAATAGGTTTGCGCAGCCGCCTCTACACCGTAAGCTCCGTGGCCCAGATAAATCTGATTCAGGTACAAGAACAGGATACGATCTTTTGAGAAGTTCTTTTCTATCTGTAGGGAAAGAAGCGCCTCCCGTGCCTTTCTTCTGTATGTGCGCTTGGTGTTTTTCAGTAGCAAAGATCTGGTGACCTGCTGGGTTATGGTGCTCCCTCCCTGCTCGATCTTCCCAGCGGTTATGTTCTTAATTAGGGCCCTGAATATCCCTACGACGTCAATCCCCCTGTGTTCAAAAAACCGCGAATCTTCTGCAGCCACGAAGGCATAGATTACGTGCTTTGGAATTTGCTTCAGTGGGACAACGATCCTCTTTTCTTCCCAAAAACGCCCTATTATCTTTCCATCACTGCTATAAACCACCGAAATAGTGGGTGGGTCATAGTCCTTCAGAGTTCCTATGTAGGGCAGGTTACTGGACCACAAATACCACAAGGCAATGCCTGTAGCTGAAACCATGACCCCAATAATTATCAGCAGTACAATCAAGCACTTAAAAGGCTTCTTCACCTAGAGTCCTCCCAGGCCTACTCTGAAAATCCCAGTGGATCTTTTCTCATTTCTCCTTAATCTAATAGCTTATACTTCCTCCCCCACCAAATCAAGATGCATGGCTCACTCCTCCTCACTCGGCCTAAGGGGGTAAAATATGAAAAAAAATACCAACACCTGGTAAAAGAATACCCTTTTACTGTGAAAAAATTTACCATCATCCCAAGCTCAAATTCACAATTATAAAGATAACATGTTGAAATGCTTGCACCTGTTTTCTTATGGCCTTTGGTATTAATCTTGCCTTATAATAATATGTAATCATGTAATCCAGCAGCGAAGAATGTGGGAGCACAAACGATGCCAAAAGAAACAATACGATATGGCAAGGGCAGGATTGCCGCTGTATTTTCAATTGTTATCCTGACCCTGATGGATTCCTTTTTCACTATCGAACTTGTACAGAACGGGGCCACTGAGCTCAATCCCATACTTTCGTACTATCTGCATCATGGCCACATGGCTTTTTTTGCTGTTAAATATTTTCTCACTACTGCCACGATTTTTATCATTCTTGCTGGAGAGAGCGTATTTGGCCCGAAGCTCAAGGTGCCCGCAAACTTGCTCTTCGGCTTTTACATGGTTGCACTGACAGTGGTGGTCTATTGGGAAGCATACCTACTTTTCCTATGATGAGATAAGGCGGGCTCATTGGGGCCTTGTCATCTGCTCCGATTACAAGGATAGCCTTCTATCTAAGCTCCTGTACTGAATCGCTTCTGCCACATGGGCGGGCTGTATCTTTCCTGAATCTTGTAAATCCGCGATTGTCCTTGCAATCTTCAGTATTCGGGAGTGAGCTCGGGCGCTGAGACCGAACTTTTCCATTGCCTTTTCCAGCAGCTTTTCAGACGTTGGATCAATCTTGCAAAATTCCCTGATCTGCCTGCTGCTCATTTGAGCGTTGGTATGTGCTCGCTCCCCCTTGAATCTTTGAGCCTGTATCCCTCTCGCCATCATAACGCTCTGTAGCATTTCCCCTGAACTTGCCCCTTTGTTCCCATTCACCAATTCCCTGTAAGCCACCGCTGGAACCTCTATATGAAGGTCAATACGGTCCATTAGGGGGCCCGAAATTTTAGATCGATATCGCTGGATCTGCAATAGGGAGCATCGGCACTGTCTTTTTTGATCTCCCAGGAAACCACACGGGCATGGATTCATAGCAGCTATAAGCATGAAACTTGCTGGATACGTAACGCGGGAGTTTGCCCGTGAGATTGTCACCTGACCGTCTTCCATGGGTTGACGCAGCACCTCAAGAACATTCTTTCGGAATTCAGGTAACTCATCCAGGAATAACACACCGTTATGGCTAGACGTTACAATTCTCTCTTGGATGAGTAC
>CAZAKC010000079.1:0-8836 GCA_964485655.1 uncultured Desulfobacteraceae bacterium | reverse complement strand
CTACCTTTACAAAACCTGCAATATTCGCGCCAACAAGATAGTTCCCCGACTGCCCATATTCTTCTGCTGTGTCGAGGCATGTCTGGTGGATATTCTTCATAATCGTCTGAAGTCTATAATCCACCTCTTCTCGAGGCCAGTTCAACCGCATGCTGTTTTGTGCCATCTCAAGCCCTGAAACAGCCACGCCTCCTGCATTAGCAGCTTTACCGGGTGCATAAAGTATCTTGTTGTCCAGGAAGATATCTATGGCCTCAAGAGTCGAAGGCATGTTGGCTCCTTCGCACACAAGCCCAACGCCGTTATTAATCAAGTTCTGAGCATCCTTTCCGTTAATTTCATTCTCTGTAGCACACGGAAAGGCGCAGTCAGCCTTATGGTCCCAAAGTGGATTATGATTCCTCGTTGGGTCAGCATCCTCATAGACTGCCTCCTTGTATTGCTCAGTATATTCCTTTATTCTTCCTCGCCGCACGTTCTTGAGCCTCTTTACAAATGCCAGTTTCTTGCTATCTATACCGGTTTCGTCATAAATGTATCCTGAGGAGTCTGACATGGTTACAACTTTTGCGCCCAACTCTATCAGCTTTTCTACTGTATGCTGCGCCACATTTCCTGCCCCGGAAACGAGACAGACCTTTCCCTTTAACTCTTCGCCTCTTGTCTTAAGCATTTCGGAAGCGAAGTATACACACCCATAGCCCGTTGCCTCTGGCCTGATGAGGCTCCCTCCCCAGTTAAGCCCCTTGCCCGTCAGTACTCCCGTAAATTCATTTTGCAATTTCTTGTACATTCCGAAAAGAAATCCAATTTCTCTGGCACCCACGCCAATATCTCCCGCGGGGACATCTGTATTCGGTCCAATGTGACGGTATAGCTCGGACATAAAGGACTGACAAAACCTCATCACCTCATCGTCCGACTTTCCTTTGGGATCAAAATCTGAGCCCCCTTTTCCTCCTCCCATCGGAAGCGACGTAAGTGCGTTCTTGAATACCTGCTCAAATGCCAGAAACTTCAATATGCTCAGGTTCACAGACGGGTGAAACCGAAGCCCACCCTTGTACGGTCCCAGTGCGCTGTTCATCTGAACCCTGAAGCCACGATTTACCCTCACTTGCCCTTGATCGTCCATCCACGGGACTCGAAATATTATAACTCTTTCTGGCTCTGTAATCCTTTCCAGTATCCCAAGTTTCCTGTAATGTGGATTTCTCTCCAGAACGGGTTGGACAGTTTCTAAAACTTCTTTGACAGCTTGGTGAAATTCCTTTTCTCCTGGATCTCTGGATTCAATCAGCTCAATTATATTACTCATCTGCTCCACGTTCTTTCTCCTTTCCCCCTTTAGTATTATTGCGGTATCATTTCGCCAGCCACCATTGACAGCTACGCGAGGAATCTATCTCCTTATCGACAACTTCTTCAGGATAAATTATGCACTCCGATTTACCGCGGTCTATCTTTACCGCCAAAGGATTGCGCGTTTCAATATGTCTCAAGAAGGATGTCTCATCGACAACCGGTTGGGAATAGAGCCAATTCCAGTCCAGGTAGTCCTCAGTTCCCTCTGTCACTGTGAGATAGTGAATTCCAAGGGACGTTATATTGAGGAAGAAATGGGAGCCCTGGGACGGATCTGCCCTTAATTTCTCGTACCTCAGCTCAACTATAGCACAGACGGCTGAAATATCCTTCCAATTGACGGGAATGCCTAGCCAGGGATCTGCAGACCCCCATCTCCCTGGCCCTATCAATAAATAAGGCCTTTTCTCAGCTACCAGCCTGGCATTGATTTTCCGTATCTCCTGGGCCATCTGCTGTGTTGATTCAGCACTGAAAACATCGGGTTTAATGAAGACCACATCCCTTATATTCCCCTTAACACCTACACCCAGCGCCTGCTTGCACCTGCATATGGCATTCTTCCTCTCCTCCTCGGTAATCCTCACATTGAATCTTTCCTGCTCGAAGGCCATCGGCCTTATTTGCAGGAAGAAAAAGTCTGCCTTTTTTTTCGCCCCTTGTCGAAGATTGACAGAAAACTCTATCTCTATGGGGCATCCCAAATTCCTCCTACCCAGGTAGATAAGATCTGTTAGCAAATCTGCCAGAGGAACAATATCATGTTTTAGCACTGGTGCAAAGGTCAGGACCTTGGGTCCTGGTATGAAGCCTGATTCCCGGATCCTGTGCTCTTCGGGTATATAGGTACCACTCAAAGTTTTTACGGGCAGCTCATTTTCGGCCTCATCCACCTGCCTCTTTTCCAGGTTGCAGTAGGGCTCAAATTCTAGCTTATCGGGGTAGTTCTTGATTCTCAACGCATAAAAGGTGCGTTGGGCATTTTCCAGTATCTCATCGACATTTGAAAATTGGGGTGTCACTTGAGGATACTTAGGGCAAAAACGAAGGGATTTCTCTCCTTCCACCACGGTCTTCCCAAAACCCAAGGCGATACTGGCAATCCCGTCCTCGGGCATCATAGGTCCCACTGGGTAAAAATTGTATGATTGAGCAACTCCGCCGATAGTTGGATAGTAATATTCCCCATATTCCTGCCCTATCAGTTGCTGGATTATAACCGCCATAGCCTCTTCCTGAGGCCTTACTGAGATCGTCCTGGAGTAAGACTTAGCTGATTCATAATAAGTGGAGGCATAAACCAGCTTGATGGCAGTAATAAGATGCTCAAGCCTCACGCGCAGATTTGGATGATTATTGGGAATCATGTACGTCTTGTATATGCCGGCGAAAGGCTGGAAGTGGGCATCCTCCAGAAGACTTGAAGATCTGATTGAAAGAGGGTAAACCACTCTTTCGAGAAAGGCCTTAAGATTCTCCACCACCCAATCAGGCATCTTGGCTCTTAGAAAACTCTCTTTTATCTCTTCATCGCTATAGCCTTCCTGGGAATAACGTTTTAGGTCATTTTGTTCGACGAAAGATTCAAACCCGTCGGTACAAATAACCATGGTCTTGGGGATCAAGATATTAACCTGGCGATATTTTTCGTGTAACTCCTGTTGCTCGTGAAGCAACGCGGACATAAATGCGAGTCCCCTCGCCTTTCCCCCCAACGATCCTGCGCCTATCTTGACAAAATCCATTACGTCGGGGTCAAAGTAAGTGGAGTTGAACTGAGCTACCACGCCTTTTTGTCGCCATTTCCTGAGGCCATGGATCATAGAAATGAGGTATTTCCTGATTTCTTCCAGATTCTCAAAGTCAGAGGGCTGGGCTTCCCTTATAGTAGAGGCAAGCGTGAATTCTGACCTGGCCATAATCCATCTGGAGAAATGGTTATGGTGGGCATGGTACCAAAGAGACTCGTCCGGTATTTGAGCGAGTTTCTGTTCAAGCTCATGAAGATCCGAGGCCCGATCAATCTCTGTGCCGTCTGGCAGACGAAAAACAAAATCTCCGAATCCCAGATGGGTGAGGAAGAATTCGTGCAATTCATTGATCAGATTAGGGCTATTTTTGTCGATAAATGCAGCAGGTATTCGAGATGCCGTTTCCAAGTTTGCGGATTCCGAACTCATGAGGAGAAGAGGGAGGTCAGGTATTTCTTCCCTGATCCTTGAAAGTATCTCAAAGCCCGCGTTATTATCAAGTTTACCTTTCTTGGGAAGCCTTGTGTCGGATATTACGCCGAACAGATAGTCTCTATATTTCTCGCAGAACCTGATGGCTTCTTCGTATGTACGGGCTAGTAAAATCTTTGGCCTCGCACGCATGAGCAGAAGCCTGTGCTCTTCATTTAATCCGCCCTGGAGCACCGCCTGGGTCTGTTTGACTATTTCTTTGTAGATCAGAGGTAGAAACGACGAATAGTACACAGGAGAGTCTTCAGCGAGGATAAGCACCCTCACCATTGCTTTTTGCGTGTCGAAGTCCACATTGAGGCTGTCCTCTGCATTTTTGACCAATGCCAGAAGAAGGTCTGATTTACCTGACCAAACGAATATCCTGTCCACTCCCGTGCAGTCCATGCTTTCAGGCAACGGGAAAATGCTCCTTATGCTGTGAGCCAACAAGATAACTGGGAGGGATGCATTCAGCCTTTTGATTTCCAGGCTCAGCGTAAAGGCATCCATATCCTCAAGATGGGGCATCGTAATAACCATGTCCACCTTCTTCTGCCGCAGAAGCCTGAGCGCTCCTCGGGCCGAAGAGGTGCGAGTAATTCTAGGAGGTTGGCTAAGATTAAGGCCCCTGTACTCGTTTATGATCTGAGAGGCCAAAGAAGTGTCTTCCTCAAGGATGAATGCATCATAGGGGCTGGAAACCAGCAAGATTTCCCTTATCTTCTTGGCCATTAATTCATGAAAGGCCTTAAAACGGGGGTAAAATTCAGCTAAATCTTTTACATCTATAGCTTGGGCCATCTGGATATGTTTTGGTTTGCTCTCCATGGGAATCCCTTATTTTATCAAAAAAGATTCTCTTTAAACCTTTTGCAAGGCCGCATTTTCTATCCCACTAGATAGTGGGGCCCGCTATCTTTTCTACTCCTCCCATGTATTCCCTCAGTGCCTCTGGCACGACAACTGTACCGTCAGCCTGCTGATAATTTTCAAGGATTGCAACAACAGTCCTTCCCACCGCAAGGCCCGATCCATTCAGCGTATGTACCAACGTAGTCCCTTTCGCACCCTTTTTCTTATAACGGATCCCTGCCCTGCGAGCCTGAAAATCAGTAAAATTGCTACAGGACGATATTTCACGGTACAGCCCCTGGCCAGGTAACCATACTTCCAGGTCGTAAGTTTTGGCTGCAGAAAATCCCAGGTCGCCAGTACACAGGCATACAACGCGATAATGCAATTTAAGCCGCCGCAGTATCTCTTCGGCATTCCTTGTCAGTATCTCCAATTGCTCCCATGACTCTTCTGGCCTGGTGAACTTTACAAGTTCGACCTTATTAAACTGGTGCTGGCGGATAAGGCCCCTGGTATCCTTCCCATAAGAACCAGCCTCCGATCTGAAACAGGGCGTGTAGGAAACGTACGAGATAGGGAGTTGGTCCTCAGTGAGGACTTCTTCGCGGTGAATATTGGTCACCGGGACCTCTGCAGTGGGGATCAGGAAGTAATCCCATCCCTCTATCTTAAAAAGGTCTTCCTCGAATTTGGGTAGCTGCCCGGTACCGGTCATACATGCCCTATTTACCATAAAAGGGGGCAATATCTCCAGATAGCCATGCTCCCTGGTGTGGATCTCCAGCATAAAATTGATCAGAGCCCGCTCCAGCTTTGCTCCTAGTCCCCTGTACAGCGCGAATCGGGCGCCTGCTAGCTTGGCAGCACATGCAAAATCGAGGATGCCAAGATTCTCACCAATCTCCCAGTGTGGCAAAGGCTCAAAATCCATCTCTTTTTTATCACCCCATGTCCTCACTACGGTATTATCGGTCTCATCCTGTCCCACTGGTACCGACTCGTGAGGGATGTTGGGTATAACCATCAAAAGATTCTGTAGTTCCTCCTCATATTCAACGACTTCCTTCTCCATGTTTTTTATCTCGCTGGAGACTTCTTTCATTTCAGCAATAAGTTTTGAGGCATCCTCGCCCCGTTTCTTGAGGTTCGCTATCTCTTGGCTGACAGTATTCCTTCTATGTCGCAATTCTTCGAGGTGGGTTATTAGCATACGCCTTTTTTCATCCACATCCTTAAATTTGGACATGTCCAGGTCATAACCCCTCGCTTCAAGCATTTGTTGTATCTGATCCAGGTGAGTTCTCACGAATTTTAGGTCCAGCATCGAATAGCTCCTTTCCAAAAATATCCGAAGCAAAAAATCTCAGTAATGCTCAGGCTCCGTTTGTAATCGGTATCTTACACCAATAGCTTTCCAAAATACAATCCCTAGCCTCTGTATTGCATTAGTGCTTGCAATAGCAATTGCACTTTGTACCTCAACGTGGTAAACAAATTTATAGCAAATAACGAACCCACGACAACTGCGGTTCTTATTTTTTTATCTGGCCAAATGGGCCTTAAAATAACGAGTAAGGATTTTTTCATGCAAAAGAAAAGCAAAAAGAAAAACGTCTTGTGGAGGGTCTTCAGTTCAGTCAGGCTGACAATTGTCCTCCTCATTCTTATCGCAATAGTCTCCGTGCTCGGCACCTTCATACCTCAACAGGAAGAAGCTGTTAATTTTGCTCATCGCTTGAGCCCGGGGACCTTTCACTTTTTTCAGACACTTGGGCTGTTTGATATGTACCATACCGCATGGTTCAGGATACTGATAGCACTTCTAGCTCTGAATCTCATTATTTGTTCAATAGACAGGTTCCCTGGAGCTTGGCGGCGTTTCAGTGCTATTCCTAGGCCTGATCGCTCAAGAATATTTCGAGATATCCCACCCCATCAGGTACTCACTGTTTATGATAGCGCTGAATCAGCTTCACCTACCATCGAGCGTGTGCTTCGATCCAGATGTAAGAGGGTCGTTAAAAAGGTTACTGATTCTGCTATGTTTTTTTATGCAGACAAAGGAAGATTTAGTCATTTTGGAGTATACCTGGTTCACCTGAGCGTACTGATCATTATTCTGGGCGCACTGATTGGATCATTGTATGGTTACGAAGCATACGTCAACATAATGGAAGGTGATCAGGTCGACAGTGCCATGATACGAGGTAAGATGCTCCCTGTTAACCTGGGCTTCACCGTCCGATGCGATGATTTTAGGGTGTCCTTCTATGACAACGGGATGCCGAAGGAATACCGCTCTGACCTTACCTTTCTGGAAAATGGCAAAAAGGTTAACTCAGCGGCATTACGGGTTAACCACCCTGTAAAGTTCAAGGGAATAACTTTTTATCAGGCCAGTTATGGGACTGTGGCAGGTGATCGAGCCTTCATCAGGATTATGCGAAAAGCCAGTAAACCCCAACTCCAGGATATGAAGGCAAAGCTGGGGGAGAAGATCCCTCTTCCCGGCGGAGAAGGGAGCTTCAGTGTATCTCAAATAAAGGATAATTTTATGAATATGGGGCCCGCAGTATTGATTCAGGTCTTTGCCCGAAACGGCGATAGCATCCGGTTCTGGGTCTTTCAATATAAAGACAGAATAAAACGGCAATTCCCAGGCATATTCGAGCAATTTCCCAAGCTCAACCCTTCTGCTTTCAGGCCTTACACTTTCGTTCTAAGAGGCATCGACAGCAAGTACTACACCGGCCTTCAGGTAAGCAAGGATCCGGGTGTACCCGTGGTTTGGGCGGGATTTATCTTGATCATTGTGGGACTCTTTATTACTTTCTTTGCCTCCCACAAGCGATATTGGCTAAGAATCACCCCTGCACGAGACAAGTGCACAATAACTGTAGCCGGGATGGCTAACAAGAATCCTGTGGGGCTGGACAGAGAGATTCAGGAACTGCGGGAAGCCATCAAGGCTTCTGTTGGAGATATGAGAAATGGTTAACACGACACTGCTTAGCTACATCACTTTCGTCTACTTTGGCGCTTTCTTTTTTTACCTTTGCATGATGATAATGGGAAGATCGGGATTCGGAAGAGCCGCTACTTTTACGTGCTTTTTGGGGTTTTTAGCCCAGGCTTTGGCCATTGCTCTGAGGTGGTACGAATCTTACAGAATGGGCATAGGGCACGCCCCGTTCTCAAACCTCTATGAATCACTCATATTCTTCAGTTGGACCATCATACTTCTCTATTTGATCATAGAGTGGAGGACGAAGAATAAAACCTTAGGAGTTTTTGTCACGCCACTGGCATTTCTGGCGCTGGCATATGCCTCATTTTCTCCTTCTATAGAGACCAAGATCCAGCCTTTAGTACCAGCATTGAAAAGTAACTGGCTTATAGCCCACGTCATAACCTGCTTTTTTGGGTACTCTGCCTTTGGCATATCGTTCGGATTGAGTTTGATGTACCTCATAAAAAAGGGTGAGCAAGAGGGCGGTAGGCAGAACTTTTTCACCAGGTTACTACCCGGGCCGGCAGTACTCGATGATCTAAACTACCAAATTGTAGCAATAGGATTCTTAATGCTCACCCTGGGTATTATAACCGGGTCGGTGTGGGCTCATTCGGCCTGGGGCAGCTACTGGAGTTGGGATCCAAAGGAAACCTGGTCCCTGATAACCTGGCTGGTTTATGCCCTGGTTCTCCATTCACGTATGGTTAGGGGATGGCGGGGAAGACGGATAGCAATGCTTTGTATCATTGGATTCACTTGTGTGCTGTTCACCTATTTCGGGGTAAATTACCTCGCTGGCTTGCACAGCTACGCCAAATCCTAGAACCCAGTTGTTCTAATGGAAGATAGTAAATGCCTTTTACGCAAGAACCCTCTCTCGCATCAGCAGGGGAACGCCTGCCTGCGCTAAAACTTCGGCAAGGCAGGGGATGTTCCCGTTGCGGCATCATCGGGCACTCAGTCTTCCAACTGCAACACAGTTATTTCGAGGAGCCTTGGCTCTGTCTGCCTCCTAACGGACAGCGCTTTGCGTCATTCCCGCGAAAGCGGGAATCTAGAAAATCGGCTATGGTAGACTCCCGCTTACGCGGGAGTGACATAGTTGTTCGTGGTATCAATTACCCGAAAGCAAAGACAGGAAGGGAATATGCCCTGCCTGCGGCAGGCAGGCGTTTCCCTGCTCTGAAATTTCATTACACCAACGTGCACTTAGCATGACAAGCATTAGCACCTTAAGTCTTTGAAATAACGATCTTGAATTAAAGAAATGCATCTATTTTGGACATCGGTACCCACGAATGATTGTTCATATCAATGGAAATTCCTGAGTTTGTAGCATTTGTCCTGAAACGCCTTCGCCAAGGGGGACATGAAGCAT
>CAZAKC010000078.1:0-9081 GCA_964485655.1 uncultured Desulfobacteraceae bacterium | reverse complement strand
GTTGGTTTTGCTTTAGGAACCATGAAGAATTTTCGATTTGTAATTTAGGGATAGATATCTTATGTTGACACCTAAAAAGCCACGAGAAGGACAATGAAAAGGATTATCATCTTTTTTGGATTAGCTTGTTTATTGTTTTCAGCATCGGGTGCACTGGCATCAGACATTCAAAGATTCAGAATCACCAGGGTGTACGATGGTGATACTGTTATGGCAGTCAGAGATGGTGTGGTGATATATGTTATGCTCATGGGCATTGACGCACCTGAAATTTCAGAGTCGCCTAATGTTCCTGATCAGCCCTTTGGAAGAGAGGCGAAGAAATACCTCTCGAGTCTGATCTTAGGTAAAGAAGTTGAAATAAAGGGGTATGGGAGAGGGCCGTACCCGGACAACAATATTTTGGGTGTGATTTTTTTGGATGGCAAGAATATTAATCTTGAGATGGTAAGCAAGGGGTTGGCTGAGGCCTTTGAAAAGCACCTCCCAGCCGATTTTGATATTACCCCATTTACAGAAGCAGAAAAGAGGGCGCGGCGGCAAAAGGCAGGTATGTGGTCACTTGGGAAGCGGTATATCAGTCCCTCACGTTGGAGGGAAATGCATAAGCTGAATGTGGCAGGGAAGCCATGAGTATGAGAGCCGAGCCTTAAAGGGCTGAGCCTTTCGAGCAAACAAGAGGGTGCTGCTGTTTGCCGACATTGCAGCGCCTTCTTTATTTGTAATATGATTTGTAATGGAAAAGGGCGGCGCTTATCTATATAGGGAATTCGATTGGAAGCCAATCGGTATCCTGCTGATACTTGCTACTGTTTGGGGCGCAAACATGGCAAGTATCAAGATTGCCGAGAGGGATATGGCCCCTTTGTTCATGGCAGGCATCAGATCTCTCGTGGCATCTGTAGGGCTGTTTGTATGGATGAAAATAAAGGGACTTAGGATATTCCCCTCAAGGCAAATGTTCCTCCATGGGGTTGTCATAGGTTTACTTTTTGGAACTGAGTTTGGCCTTCTTTATGTTGGGCTGAAGTACACGTTTGCCTCCAGGGTTTATGTCCTCCTTTACACCGCGCCCTTTTTTGCAGCGCTGGGTGCCCATTGTTTTTTGAGAGGTGATGAGTTAAATAGATGGAAGTTTTCCGGACTTGTTATCGCCTTTCTTGGAATTGTGGCCCTTTTCTTTAGAAGGCTTGGACACTTTACCCAAGACACACTACCAGGTGACCTCATGGCGTTGGCCTCAGGGGCCATGTGGGGAGGTACCACGGTATATATCAAGCGATTCGTAGCTTACAAGATAGATCCTCTACAAACCCTTTTTTACCAGGTTGTTTTTTCCACCCCTCTGCTGTTTTGCCTAAGCGTGGTACTTGAGGCCCCGCTGATATACAACGTGACCATGACTGGGATCCTTGCCCTTGCATATCAGTGCATAGTAGTGGCATTCCTGAGTTATCTTGTGTGGTTTGAATTGGTTCATCGTTATGCAGTCAGCTTATTGCACGCATTTTCATTTTTCACTCCAGTGCTTGGTGTGCTGATCAGCGGGATAATCATCCTGGGTGAGCCGTTACATGCCAGTGTTGTGATAGCTCTCGTTCTGGTCAGTGTGGGAATGGTTCTTGTCAATAGGGGGTAGGAAATACAAAAATTGGAGAAAAGAGACGCCCGCTAGGGTGGCGGGCGTCCATAGGGCCTATTTTCTTGAGGTATCAGACTTGTGGCCTGGGTAGCATTCCTGCTCTTTCTGCTATCTCTGGTACCCTATGCTCCCATTCTATTGCCATCAAGTGAACTCCGGCTACGCCTTCCATCTCTTTGAACTCCTCTATCTGTTCCACTGCAAACTTGATGCCTTCCTCTGCCACCTTGCCTTTGCCAGCGCCCTTGAGACGTTTAATTAGAGAATCAGGAACATCCATTCCAGGCACCATCTTTGCCATATACTGCGCCATACCTACGCTCTTCATGGGGGTGACACCGGCCAAGATGTAACATTTCTCATGAAGCCCCATGTCCACCGCGCGCTTCATGAATTCCCTAAACCTGTCCATGTTGTAGATCCATTGCGTTTGAATAAAATCTGCTCCTGCCTCTATCTTTTTTGCCAAGCGATAGACGCGGAACTCATAGGGCTCAGCAAAGGGATTGCATGCGGCACCGATAAAAAGCCGTGGAGGTACATCAATTTCTTCATCATTGAGGAATTTGCCCTCATCACGCATCTTCTTGACCAGGGCGATGAGTTGCATTGAGTCAATATCGTAGACGTTTTTTGCTTGAGGGTGGTTGCCGAAACGCTGGTGATCCCCTGACAAACAAAGCATGTTGCGGATTCCCATGGCATAAACGCCCAAGATATCGCTCTGAATAGCCAGCCGGTTTCTATCTCTGCAGACCATTTGAAAGTTGGGCTCTACGCCTTCCTGGAGCATAATTGTCGAGGCCGCCCAACTTGAGAGCCTCACTACTGCGGTCTGGTTGTCTGTTACATTAACTGCATCAACCATGCCCTTGAGGTGAGAGATCTTTTCCTTCAAGTGCTCGATATTTGCACCTTTGGGAGGCCCGCACTCTCCCGTGAAGGCAAAGTGACCGGCTTTCAACACCTTTTCCAAGTTGCTTCCTGATTTTAGCTCAGTCATATGATCAACTCCTCCCTAACACTCTTTCTGGGTCCTCCATCACGGGCAGTAGTCCAATCTTTAGGAGGCTTTATCTCCAATAGGTCCTGGAGACGACCCTGTTCCATTTTCTTCCTTACTATGGTATCCCAAATACACTCAATGTCCTTGGACACCTCGCATTTACCCCCTGATGAACCCCCACAAGGGCCGTTTAGGAGGCTCTTGGAGCAGCGGGCAATAGGACACAGGCCATCAAAGTAATGTATAATGCATGTGCCACATCCGGCACATCTTTCCGCCCAAACGCCATGTTGGATAGCACCGCCAAAAAATGTGGTATTTACCGCGGGGTAAATGCGTTTCTGGGGGTAGTGCTCGGAGAGGAATTGAGGGCCGACTCCGCAGGCCATGGATACAATAGCCTCATAGTCGTCTACCACGTCCTTGATTTGGCTCACATACTCAGGATCGCACTGCCGCTCCAAGGTTCTTTCGTCCACTTCCAGGGGATTTCCCTCCTTGGCCCTCGCGATCCTAAGGATAGAGGCCAGGATGCCCACTTCTTTTGCTCCGCCAACATTGCATACAGTAACACAACCCTTACAACCCACAAGCAGGATTTTCTTGTAATCCTTGACCATCGCTAGGATTTCATCTAGTGGTTTTCGATCAGCTACAATCATGGCTCACCTCTCTGGCTCTAAGCAGCCTTCTTTAGCTTGATGGGGCTAGGCCCCAGTTTCTTGATCCTCTCTACCATCTCCCTTGCGATTTCTGCAAACCGTGGACCTTCACCAGATGAGAGATTAAACATCTCAACCCTTTCCGGCTCCACACCAATTTGCTCCAAGACCTTTTTTACGTACTGGACCCGTTTCTTGGCCTTGAGGTTGCCCGTCATGAAATGACACTCTCCCTCAAGGCATCCGGCCACATAAACACCATCTGCACCGTCTTCAAGAGCCCTCAGAAGGTGTATTATATCAACTCTTCCGCTGCAAGGCACTTGAATGATCTTAACGTTCGGGGGATAGTTAAGTCTCATTGAACCTGCCAGGTCCGCTGCTGAATACGCTCAATACTGGCAACAATATGCCAAAATCTGTGGTTCAAAACTATCGGACATTTCCAATTTCCTCCTACGCCGTTTCACTATTGAGTAGATGCGCCAAAGAGGGCATCTGTCTTGGCAATAATCTGCTCATCGGTAAAGTGCTGCAGGCTTATGGCCTTTCCTGGACACTCTGCCACACACGCACCACAACCTCTACACTCTGCAGGGTCAATCACCGCGTGGCCTTCTTCACCTATACTGGGAGCTCCATAAGGGCACGTCCTGACACAGGTCAAACAGACCGCGCATTTGTCCGGAGACACAACTGCTACGACACCACCCAGAGTGATACTTTTCTTTGAAAGGATAGTGGCTGCACGGGCCACAGCAGCATTGGCCTGGGCGATGCTCTCGTCAATGGGCTTTGGGTAGTGTGCAAGGCCGGCCATAAACAGACCTTCAGAGGCAAAGTCCACTGGTCGGAGTTTCATATGTGCCTCAATCAAGTAACCCTCGTCATTGACCGGAACCTTGAAGAGCTCAAATAGGTCTTTATTTTCATTAGGTAAAATTGCACTGGCCAAGATGACCAGATCTGGGCTAAGTTGAATTTCTCTTTCCAATACGTGATCCATCACTGTCAATAGGAGGGTCTTATTTTCGTCTTGGCTGAGCTCTGGCAGCCGCTCCAGGTCGTATCGTACAAAGATTACACCTTGTTCACGGGCTTTACGGTACAAATCCTCTCTAAAGCCATATGACCTCATATCCCGGTATAGGATGAATATGTCCATATCAGGGTTTATTTCCTTCAGGGTCAGCGCACTTTCCAGACTGTGGGTACAGCATGTTCTGCTGCAGTAAGGTCTTTCAGGAATTCTTGACCCTACACACTGGATGAATACGGTTGTCTTTGCCTTCTTGAGCCTAGGATCATTGCTCATCAAGGCCTGGTCAAAGTCCAGATGAGTCAGGACATTTGGGTGTTGTCCGTATAAATACTCGCTTGGCTTATACTCCTTACCACCAGTGGCGATTATGGTTGCACCATGTTCAACCACCTTAGGCTCACCTTTTTCACCGACCGGTACAAGGGTTGTGGTAAAGTTGCCCAAGATACCAGTGGTGTCTTTCACCTCAGTTTCAAGAAAAACCTCAACATCAGGATGAGCCTTTACCTTTTCCACCAAGGAGTCAAGATAGGGCTTGACCTCTTCTCCTCTCCAGGTCTTGTATAGCTTTCTCGCCACTCCTCCCAGTTCGGCACTTTTCTCCACAAGATAAGCCTTAAAACCCTGTTGTGCGGCACTGAGTGCCGCTTCCATGCCTGCTACTCCTCCTCCTATTACTAACACACAGCGGTTGACCTCAAGGCTTATTTGCTCAAGGGGCTCAATCAGCGATGCCTTGGCGACCGCCATTCTGACAAGGTCCTTTGCCTTTTCAGTGGCCTTTTCAGGGTCATTCATATGGACCCAGGTATCCTGATCCCGAATATTGGCCATCTCAAACAGATATTTGTTTAGACCTGCTTCGCGAATTGTCTCTTGAAAGAGTGGCTCATGGGTCCTGGGCGAACATGAGGCCACTACAACGCGATTAATTCCCTTTTCCTTTATGACCTCTTTCATCTTGTCTTGAGTGTCTTGGGAACAGGTGAAGAGATTGTCCTCCACGTGGACAACATGGGGAAGGGTCTTTGCATATTCCCGTACGGCGGGGACATCTGCAATACCACCGATATTGATACCGCAATTGCACACAAAAACGCCGACTCGGGGTTCCTCACCCGATACGTCCTTCTCTGGAGGAAGCTCTTTGGTCCGGGTCATGGTGTAACGGCTATCAGAAAGGATCTTTCCCGAGGCAGCGGCAGCAGCAGAGGCCTCCATCACAGACTGTGGTATATCTTTGGGTGCTTGGAACACGCCGCATACATAAATACCTTCGCGGTTGGTGCTTACGGGCTCAAAGCTGGTTGTCTGCGCATAATCGTAATGGTTTAGATCTATCCCGAGTCTCTCAGCCAGCTCAATTACGTCTTCATTGGGCGCAAGGCCCACTGAAAGCACTACCATATCATAAATTTCTTCTTTTATTTCACCCGCTTCCGTGGCATAAATGATCTTCAGGTCTCCACCATCCACTGGTTCTATTGAATGAATCCTGGAGCGAACAAAGCGCACTCCCCTTTCTTGTTCCGCCCTGGTATAGTATTTTTCAAATTCCTTTCCATAGGTCCGCATATCCATGAAAAATATGGTGGTTTCCAATTCCTCGGCGCTGTGCTCCTTCGCTATTACCGCCTCTTTTATGGCATACATGCAGCATACCGCGGAGCAATACCCATGATCACAGCGATTAATGTCTCTGGACCCCACACATTGGAGCCAGGCTATTTTTTTGGGCTCTTTATGGTCTGAAGGTCGGATCAAATGTCCCTCAAAGGGCCCTGATGCAGACAGTATACGTTCGAATTCCATACTTGTGACCACGTTGGGATGGGACGTATAGTTGTAGGTATCGTAAACAGCAGGGTCAAAAGGTGTAAATCCGGGTGCAAGCACGATGGAGCCTACTTCCACAGTATATTGCCTGGGAGCCATTTGGTGGTTCACTGCCCCGGCCAGGCAGGCCTTCACACACTGGTAACATTCAGAACAAATACCACACTTTAAACACCTGCCTGCCTCAGCCCTTGCCTCATTCTCACTGAACCCCAGTGCAACCTCTTTGAAATTATTCTTGCGCTCTTCAGGGGACAGTTTGGGCATGGATCTTCGTTTTGCAGGGAAAACATCGTCCAGAGGCGGCTTTTCATACGACCAATCCTGCTCTCGACCTTCACGGAGATCAATGCCATTTAAATAGCGGTGAATGCTCTCGGCAGCTTCCTTTCCACAGGCCACAGCCTCAACAACACTCTTAGGTCCATAGAAAACGTCACCACCAGCAAATACCCCAGGTAACGATGTCTCCAGTGTTACCGGGTCAGCAGAGATTCCTCCCTTGGGACTGACCTCAATGCCTTGTGTGTCTGCAAATGATAGGTCTGCGGCCTGGCCTATGGCAACAATGGCCGTATCTCCATGGATAGTCGTAAGATCGTTTTCGTCATATGAGGGATTAAATGCCCCATTTTCGTCAAACACAGAAACACATTTCTTGAATTCTATGCCTGACAGATTGCCGTTGTCTTGGAGGAATCGTTTGGGCCCCAAGCTGTTTACTATCTTCACACCCTCCTCGAGGGCCTCTTCGATTTCATAATCCCAGGCGGGCATCTCATCCCTTTTCTCGAGACAAACAAGGGTAACACTTTCGGCACCCAAACGAGTTGCCGTCAAGGCAACATCTATGGCCACATTTCCACCGCCTATGACAATTACATTTTTCCCAATGGAAACCTCTTTGTGAAGGGCTACATCCCGTAAGAAATCCACCCCCTTAAGTACTCCCGGCAGGTCTTCACCTTCCACGTTCAACTTGCGGCTTACATGCAGACCAGTGGCCAGGAATACCGCCTTGTAGCCTTCCTCTTTTAGGCTTTCCAGGGTAATATCTGTGCCAAAGCTTACCCCGGTCTTAATCTGTACCCCCATCTGCTCAATGGTCTTAACCTCTTGGGCTATAATGTCTCTGGGGAGTCTGTATTCAGGAATTCCCACTGCCATCATACCTCCCACTACGGGGAGCTTTTCAAAAACAGTTACTTGATACCCTTGCCAAGCAAGGAAATAGGCAGCAGATAACCCTGCAGGACCTGCCCCTATGATGGCAACCTTTTCCTCTCTCTTTTCTTTTACCTCAGGTACGTAAGGTGAGTCTGAGGATGAATCTTGATCAGCCAGGAATCTGTGAAGGTACTGAATAGCCAATGGCTCATCGGCGTCACCCCGGGTACAAACCCCTTCACAGGGATGATGACACACCCTACCACATATTCCAGGAAACGGGTGTGCTTCCTTAAACAGCTCCAAGGCCTCCCTATATTTGCCCTTCTGAATCAAAGCGATGTAGCCCTGAATGCTCACGTGTGCCGGACACGTGGCCTTGCAGGGGGCTGTCCCCCTCTTTTCAATGGCATATGCACTGGGCATTGCCTGGGGGTAAAGCTTGTAGGCTGCTTGACGGTTCCTCAGACCCATATCGAACAAGTTGGGCACATCAATAGGGCACGCCTTTGCACATTCCCCACATGCAGTACACTTGTCCAGCTCGATGAACCTGGGGTGCTCCAGTAGGGTTACCTGAAAATTACCCGGCTCTCCATTTACTTGAACAATTTCTGTTAAGGTATGAAGGTCGATATTTAAGTGGCGGCCACACTCTACCAGCTTGGGAGAAATGATGCACATGGAACAGTCATTGGTGGGAAAAGTCTTGTCCAACTGGGCCATTACCCCACCTATGGCCGATTTTTTTTCAACAAGGTGGACGAGATATCCTGACTCAGCTAAATCTAATGAGGCCTGGATACCAGCGATACCTCCTCCAACAACCATAACGGATCCATTGGTCTTTTCTTTACTCATGGCGTCTCTCAACTCCTCGTAGTCCTGGTTGACAATTTTCAGGGCCAGTCCGAGCGGGCGGCTGACCCATTTAACCTAATAAACTACCTTTATGTGGTCATAGTTTGTGAAAAAGAATACATGCCACAACATTAGACATACTGTCAAGGAAAATGCCCACGTTTACTTAATAATAGTATTGCTCGCTGAAAAATAGTCTGATAGACTTTAAAGGAAACGCAGATAGGTGAGGTGGCAAGGGACTGGTGGCGCGCGATTGCTGCTGGAATTGCAAGTATTATATTGCCAAAGGGGATAATGAGCCGGCTCTTTTAGCAAGTGCTCTGTCTAATGTGTGCGTCTATTCTGAGCAAGACGAGACCGAAGGCGACTGGACACAAAGGGCGACTCCAACTCCTCCTGGTTTTGTGTGCCCCCATTATGAGGAACGATTTTATTAAGGATTCTGGAGGGGTATCCGCGATGCCTATCTATGAGTATCAATGCCTCAGTTGTGAGAACATATTACAGGCATTAGTGATGAAAAGTGAGGAAGAACAAGGCCTCAGGTGTCCCAATTGTGGCGGGGCAAACCTGCGAAGGCTTATATCCAGGGTGGTCTATCATGTTTCCGAGGCGGACAGGCTTGCAAGCTATGACCCAAAGGCACAGAAGGATGATAGCTTTTTCAGAGACAGTCGCAATATAGGCCTTCACGCCAAGTGGAGGGCCAAGCAAATGGGCGTGGATCTGGGCAGTAGCTTTGAAGAGAAGCTTGACCGGATAAGAACTGATCCTTCGTCTGTCATTAAGGACAGCGAATAATGGTGGGCTTTAACTGAAAGAGAGTGGGGAATGAGAAAAATCGGCGAAGTGGTGTTGATTT
>CAZAKC010000077.1:0-9092 GCA_964485655.1 uncultured Desulfobacteraceae bacterium | reverse complement strand
AGACATTGCTGAAGCTCCCTAGTACTAGGCCAAATAGGAATGAAAATATGGAATAGATGGTATGCGGGGTCATAGTGGTCCGTCCTGTTGATCAAGTTTTACGCCATTTGATATCTAATAGCCCTGCAGAAATTCTTTACATCCTATATCGCAGTAAAGCTGTATTATAATATAGGTACTAAACATGACGAGTTAGGAAAACATCCAACATGAAAAAACGCTATCCTCCCATCCTGTCAATCAATCCTCATAACCCTCAGCAACGCCTCATAAGGCGTGTGTGCGAAGTGTTGGAGCAAGGGGGCCTCATTGCATACCCCACCGATACCTTTTACGGCATAGGTTGTGACCTCTACAACAAAAAAGGCATACAACTGATATATCGGCTCAAAAATAGGCCACTAAAGAAGCCATTTTCTTTTGTATGCGACAGCTTGAAGGAGATAAGTCGCTATGCAAAGGTAAGCAATTTTGCATATAAGACAATGAAAAGGCTGCTCCCTGGGCCTTATACCTTTGTATTGGAGGGCACTAGACTAGTCCCCAAGATTATGCTCACTAAAAGAAAGACTGTTGGCATAAGGGTGCCAGATAACGAGATTTGCCTTTCCATCGTAAGGACCTTTGGAAGACCCATAATCAGCACAAGTGCGAAAGAAAATAATCCAGAGCTTATACGGGAACTTTATGCGCCTTACTTGGACATCGTGGTTGACGGGGGCCCCCTGTTCCCTGAGCCCTCTAGCGTGGTCTCACTGATAGGTGACAAACCTGAAGTGATTCGAGTGGGTAAGGGCGATGTCAGTATGTTTCTGTGAGGCTCGAATCCAAAGGACCGTGCCAGTAATACTTCACTTGGCCGTTAGTGTGTCTGAGCACCTTTAGGATTGAATTGGCTGCACTGTTGAAAATAATATCCCAAAGCCCTGCCTTTTTCCTGCTCGGGTATATGAGAGTGGCCTCCCCCTTTATTCCGGCCACCTTCTTGGCCAACTCCACTGCATCCCGAAAATTGCCAAGCTGATCCACAAGGCCGAGCTTCTTGGCCTGCTCTCCTGACAGTATCCGGCCATCGGCGATTTTCTTGACCTTTTCAACAGGGAGATTTCTTCCCTTTGCCACTGCGCTCACAAACTGATTTTGTATATCTACGATTAGAGCTTGGAGCAGCTTTCGCTCCTTTTCGGTGAGCTTTCGGTGAGGAGAACCGATGTCTTTGAATTCACCGCTTTTTATGACTTCCATCCCCACGCCGATCTTCTTTAATAGCTCTTTGATCTGGACGAACTCCATTATCACACCGATGCTGCCTGTAAGGGTGCCTGGATTGGCCACGATCTTATCAGCGGCTGAGGCAATATAATAACCGCCAGATGCAGCAACCGCACCCATGGAAGCAATAACCTTTTTTTTCGCCTTGGTCCTCATTACCTCGCGATATATCTCCTGGCTGGGACCTACACCTCCCCCAGGGGAGTCTATTCTGAGAATGATGGCCTTGATCCCCTTATTCTTCCTGAACTCAACCAATTGGTTTATTATGGGACGGGAGTTGGTGATGGGGCCCTCGATGGGAATTACACCTATCTTATCGCCAAATGCTATCTTGGGGGATTGGCCGATCTGCCTCATAATGAGCATAGCGGCTAGGCCAAGCACAAGGCCCACTATGCCCAGAATGAGAATAACTGTCAAAAAAGTCCGTTTCTTTTGCGGCATGTCGCTACTTTAGCTATGAGGAGTTCTGTTCAGCCCCTGAATCCTGAGGTTCTGGACCATCCTCATCAGGTGTGTCTTGTTGGGATTGGTAGGCTTTATCTTCCACGTCATCCAAGCTGTGCTTGGGATCCTCAGGCTGGGGTACCTCGGCAGCTTGCCCTGAGGTGGAATCATCTACATTAGGTGGACCCTCTTGGGGCTCCTCTGAGGCCCCAGGCGCCCCGGCTGCCTTGTCTTTGTCGGCTTGCTCTTGGGGCTGTAGTTGCCTTTGCAGGTTCATCATCTCCTCGCGAAGCAATTCTCCGAGGTTAGAGGTGGCCTCCCGCCTGCCACCTAAATAACTCTTATAGGATTCCTTTTCAGTTGCTGTTTCCAACTTTTTCAGTGAAAGGGCTATCTTCTTTTCCTCTGGAGATACGCTGATCACCTGAGCCTGTATAACATCATCCACCTGAAACTTACTGAGCCCGCTTCCGCGCTTGTCCTTTGGTACCTCTGAGACGTGAATAAGTCCTTCAATGCCCTCTTCCAATTCCACAAAGATCCCAAAATCGGTAATGTTTGTCACAGTACCGGTCACACGGGTTCCGGGCTTGTACTTATTGGGAATTTCCTTCCATGGGTCAGGGGTGAGCTGCTTTATTCCAAGGGAAAATCTTTCGTTTTCCTTGTCTATCTTTAAGACAATGGCCTGAACTTCCTGGCCTTTTTTGTAAACCTCTGAAGGGTGCTTAATGCGCTTGGTCCAAGAAATATCAGAGATGTGCACAAGTCCATCGATTCCTTCATCAATCCCTATAAAGATACCAAAGTCGGTTATGTTTTTTATCTTTCCCTCTATGGTGGTGCCCACTGGATATTTTTCAGCAATTACGTCCCAAGGGTTTGGTTCTACTTGCTTCATCCCAAGGGAGATGCGCTTTTTTTCCACATCAATATTGAGCACCATGGCCTCAACAGTGTCCCCTACCTTAAGGAGTTGAGAAGGATGCCTGATCTTTCGTGTCCATGACATCTCAGATATATGGATCAGGCCTTCAACGCCCGGTTCCACTTCCACAAAGGCGCCATAGTCTGTAAGACTTACCACGCGTCCTGTTATCTTGGAGCCTACCGGATATTTTTCATCTGCATTCAGCCATGGATCAGGTGTAAGTTGTTTGACCCCTAGAGAGACACGCTCCTTTTCTCGGTCAAAGTGGAGCACCTTGACGGTTATCTTATCGCCTATTTGATAGAGTTGGGAGGGATGACCAACCCGACCCCAAGATAGATCGGTTATATGGACAAGCCCATCTATGCCGCCAAGGTCCACAAATACACCATAATCAGTAACGTTCTTTACAGTACCTTCCAGCACAACTCCATCGTCCAATATCTGCAAGGTCTTTTCTCTGAGGGCCAGCCGTTCGGCCTCCAGAATAGCGCGCCTGGAAAGCACAATATTGCCTCTGCGTTTGTTATATTTAACTATCTTGAACTCAAGCTCAGTGCCAACCAAGGCGTCCATATCTCGAACAGGCCTGAGGTCCACCTGCGAGCCTGGGAGAAAGGCAGGTAAGCCCACATCCACCGAAAGCCCCCCCTTGACGCGGGACACAATGGTACCCTTGATTGTACCATCACGCTCATATACCTCTCTTATCTTGTCCCAGACCTTTATCTTTGCCGCTTTTTCCTTGGAAAGAATTATGATGCCTTCGTCGTCTTCTTTTCGCTCTAGCAGAACGTCTACCTTTTCTCCCACTTTGGCGGTGATATTTCCGTTTTCATCCTGAAATTCATGTATGGGAATTTGCCCTTCAGACTTGTAACCTATGTCGACCAGAACGAATTCCTTATCCACCTGAACGATCTCTCCCCTTACTACTTCGCCCTCCTGGATAGTGCGAAAGCTTTCCTCGTAAAGTTCCAGGAAGTTGTCCCCCTCTTGACCCCCTTCTTCCTTGGGTGAGTCCTTGTCATCGGTTGAAGGTGTGGAATCCGACGGAGTCTCTGTAACGTTAGTGTTATCTGAGTCTGGGTTGTCTACGTGTTCGTTGGTCATTTCTGCAATTTCGCCTGTTCCTTTATCCATCAAGCCAAATACCCCCTAAATCATTTTGCCTCCCATAGGCTGTGGCCATCCACAAACTTGATCTTCCGTCTGCGCCCTGGAATGTAAGCCTGTGGATGAATACTAGGCTAAACTTGGGACGTTATCAAATGCTAACGATAACTTCAAGCACTTATTTGGTGCAAAACCGCTTTATTTCTTGCTCTGCCCGATTTCGCTCTGTACGATCCCACATATCTTATCAACCACCTGCTCAATGGTGAGCTTGGTGGTGTCAATTATTATGGCATCTTCGGCAGGCCTCAGGGGAGCCAAGGCGCGCTTTGTGTCTTGCTCGTCACGCCTTTTAATATCCTTTGCTATACCATTTTTCCTAACTTTTTCACCCCGTTGGACCAACTCTTGGTATCGCCTCCTAACCCTCTCTTCAAGCGTTGCAGTGAGGAAAAACTTCCACTGGGCTCTAGGAAAGACCACGGTGCCCATGTCCCTTCCTTCTGCAACCACCCCCTTGCTCTGCGCGGCTACCTTACGTTGCAAATGTGTCATGGCCTGCCTTACAGGCCTAACGGCAGATACCCTTGAGGCTAACATATCAATCTCAGGAGTCCTTATTTCCTGCGAGACATCCCGGCCGTTCAGAAGAATCCGTGGAGGATCATGGGTATTGTCAAATGAGATCTCAAGTCTGTCACAAAGGGCAGCAAGGGAGTCATGATCTTCGGGATCTATTCCGTTTGCCCTCACAGCGAGGGCTACGGCACGATACATTGCCCCTGTGTCCAAATAGGTAAGGCCCAGGCGCTTGGCAACCAATCTGCTTACCGTGCTTTTTCCTGCCCCAGCAGGTCCGTCAATGGTTACTACAGTAGCGTCCCCCTCCATTACACCTATGACTCCAAAACTTCCTTAAGGGCACTCAGAAACCTCTCGTTTTCCTCTGGGAGGCCAACATTGATCCTAATGAAATCCGGAAGCCCAAAGCTGTCCATTGCCCTTACAATAACACCACGGCGGAGCATTTTCTCATATATGTATTTGCCGCCTTGGGGTACCTTGATCAAAAAAAAGTTTGTCTGGGTTGGAAGGTAACTAAGTCCCAGGCGATCCAGGCCAGAAGTGAGTTGCTTGAGCCCGTCTGATACAAGCGCTAAGGTAGTGCTCACAAAATCATGATCATCCAATGCAGCCAGAGCCGCTGCTTGGGCGAGGGTGTTGGCATTAAAAGGCTGGCGCACCCTATTCATGTAATCAATGATCTTTTCAGAGGAAAACCCATAGCCGATTCTCAGGCCGGCCAGACCATAAAGCTTGGAAAAGGTGCGAAGGACGATCAGATTGGGATGGGTACCCAACAGCTCCAGGCCGCTTCCAACCCTGGTATCTGTAACGAACTCGATGTATGCCTCGTCCAAAACAACAATCAATTCTTCGGGTGCCTCGCGCAAAAAGCGCTCAAGATCCTCCTTGGCCAGGGCAAAACCAGTAGGGTTATTAGGGTTTGCAATGAATATGAGCTTTGTTTTGGGGGTTATGGAATCCAAAATTGCTGCCAGGTCCACATCAAATTCCCTAAGAGGGACGGAGATGACCGTGCCTCCAGCGGCTCTCACTATCTTTTCATACACCAGAAAAGTGGGAAATGGCTGGATTACCTCTTCGCCAGGGTTTAGGAAGGTCCGCACGGTAAGTTCGATGAGCTCATTGGAGCCGTTTCCCAGGATTATCCGCTCTTGTGCTATTGCATATTTTTTGCTTAGCCTTGCCTTCAAATAAAAGGCACTACCATCAGGGTAGCGGTTGATGGTGGGCAGTTTCTGCTTGATAGCCTCCACTGCCTTGGGCGAGGGGCCCAAGGGGTTTTCATTGGATGCCAGTTTTATTGATCCACTGATGCCCAGTTCCCTTTCCAATTCCTCGATGGGTTTGCCAGGGGGATAAGGCACAAGGTCTTCAATTCCGTCTCTTACAAGTTTTTTGGCCATGCTGTCCTTTTGGATTGTCCTCCGAATGTCCGGTAATTGTCTTTCATCCTGTGCCTTGTCTTGGTGGTATTTGACGTCCATTTTGGGCACGTGGGGGGTTATAGCGCAATAGGGTGAAAATGTAAACATCCCAAAAGCCATCCTGATTTCTTTGCTTGACGTCAAGGGATCGAGTATCTAATATTAATGATCGCGGTGTTTTCAACACTAGGATTGGTTCTAGATGGGTCATGTTGAGGCTTTATAACTTAAAGGGTTGTTTTTGATAGCAGAGGTGGATCATGAATAAATCTCAGCTTGTTGAGGCACTGGCTAAGGCAGAGAATTTACCCCTTAAGAAGGCCGAAGAAGTGGTCAACACGGTCTTTGGAGACATGGAGGCCTCTCTGGTCCGTGGTGAGCGGGTGGAGATAAGGGGTTTTGGGAGTTTTAAGGTCAAGCACTACGATGGCTACAAGGGTAGAAACCCGAAGACCGGAGAGGTGATTGATGTGGCTCCCAAGAAACTGCCCTTTTTTAAGGTTGGCAAAGAGTTGAGAGAGCGCGTTGACGTATATTGATACGGACCATTGCCTTGGTCGTGCTAGACGGGGAGCTAGCGGTGCCCTGTAACCCGAAATCCGCTTATGCGGGGTCGAATGTCCTACATGAGAGTTCTTTGTCGGGCCGTTTTTCTGTCACCTCAGGAGTAGGGATGGAGCTCACGTGACAGGCGCTTGTGAACCCCGTCAGGTCCGGGAGGAAGCAGCGGTAAGCAAGGCAGTCTGTGTCGTGATGACATCTATCCCATTTCTTCTAGGTGCGGAGGCGGTTTCGGCAAGGCTCGAGTGAGGATGCACGACCAAGGACTTTTCAAAAGATTTCCAGGCCTGGTATTTCACTCCTATCCCATATCTCATTTTAGGTTTGCACTATTGTCCCAGCACAAAGGTTTGCGCCATTGGATTTTCACCCGCCGCGGTGGGGTCAGCAGTGGACCTTTCGGTTCCCTCAATGTGAGCTTCAATGTGGGTGACCATCCCACAAAGGTAAGAGACAATCTATCCAAGATAAGGAAGGCGGTCCTTGCCCGGTATCTCATAACCATGAACCAGGTACATGGGAGCAAGGTGATTAGCTTACCAAAGCAAGAGATAGATCAAGACCTCACCTTGCCTGAGTGTGATGCGGTGGTAACCAACAGCCCCGGTGCAGCGGTAATGGTGAAGCTTGCAGACTGCCAGGGGGTGGTGCTTTACTCACCGACATCCAATGTATTGGCCGTTGCCCACTGCGGGTGGAGGGGAAATGTGGCCAACATATTGGGTAAGACGGTCAATGTAATGGAACAGGTGTTTGGTTGTGATCCAAGAGAAATCTTCGCGGCGGTAAGCCCCTCTTTGGGACCATGTTGTGGAGAGTTTAAGGATCATGGCAAGATTTTTCCAACAGACTTTCGCCTCTTTATGGTTGGGGATAACCGTTTTGATCTATGGGCCCTCAGCCGATGGCAATTGGTAGAGGCTGGAGTGAAGGAGGAGAACATAGAGGTGGCGGGTGTTTGTACAAGATGTAATTCCGATATATTTTTCTCGTACAGAAGCAACAAAGTAACAGGTCGCTTTGCTGTGGTTGCAATGCTTGTTCCTTCAAAGGATCACGCCGCTTGTTCTAGGCAAACTTGAGATACTTGATTCCAGCCAAAGGATTTGATTGACTTGGTTCCTTAGCTCTTGCGTGCGGCCAGCAGCGCAGCTCCCAATGCCCCTACAATCTGAGGCTCGTGATACACATGAATCGGCTTGTCGAGCTTTTTTTCAAAAAGGGTTACAACCCCTTTGTTTTTCGCCACACCGCCTGTCATGGTTACTGCACCGTGTACACCCACTGTCTGCACCATATTCCACACCCGATTTACAATAGCAGTGTGAAGTCCTAGTATGATATCCTCTTTGGGTTTATTTTGTGCAATCAGGGAAATCACTTCTGATTCAGCAAACACCGTACAAACACTCGATATGGGGATTGCCTCTGTTGCCTTGAGGCAAAGCTCACCCAGTTCATCAAGGCTGAGTTGAAAGGTGGAGGCCATGACTTCCAAAAACCTCCCAGTCCCTGCTGCACACTTATCATTCATCGCAAAATCCAAGACCTTACCCCCCTGGCCGACGTGGATCACCTTTGAATCCTGCCCTCCTATATCAATCACAGTGCCTGTGTCTGGATACAAGTGATGTGCGCCCATGGCATGGCATGAAATTTCTGTGACCTTCTTGTCTGCAAATGGGATGGATATTCGGCCATAACCGGTGGCTACTGTCCTCTTGACTTGGTCGCGCGAAATCCCTGCCTTCCCCAAAGCGGTTTCCATAGCCATAGTAGTAGCGCCGATGGGGTCATAGCCCGTGGGGTGAATGGTGTAGGAGACCATATTACCGGATGCATCAACAACTACCACCTCTGTGGTTAAAGACCCTGTATCAATGCCTACATAGTATTCCATGGTCATAGCCCCAATGCCTCAAAAAATGCCTCTAATCTGGTTCGAGCCTGCTCCTCTGAGTATACCCGCGAGTCAGTCATATCTGCCTCAATAACAACCGTCTTTATGCCTAACTCTTGGGCCAATATCTTCTTCATGTCGTACTGGCCCACGGAATAAGGCTTGCAGCTTCTATCCGAGTGTATCACAAGCCCGTCTATCTGATAATCCTTTATCATCTGTCTCATGAGATTCAGCCGGTGTTTGAGGTTGTTATTCAATATAACCAAACTGTATACCTTTGCCATTGATTCAAACGGTGAGTTGGGATCTAGATAATGAATGGTCTCAGCCCAAGCGTTTGTGTAGGTTGCAGCAACGAAATTACACCCGTGTTCTTCAAAAAGCACCGACCAATCCCGCAGCTTAAACCATACCGCAATGTTGTCCCACATGAGGCGCTTTCGCTCATCGCGCACCGCACCAATGCCGCTGTTAACCCTATCTTGAAGTTCTTTCAGTAATACCTCATAGTAGTGTTTGGCTACGGGAAGGCCTCGTAGAGAAACTATGGGAGCCAGGTGTACGAATGCATCAAATATGGTCATGGGCGCGGGTCTTGCCTTTAGGGTGGCAAGTACCTGCCCCCATAGCTCGGATGAATCCCTCGCAATACCAATGATATCCCTAAACCGCTTCTCAGAAAATTTCTTTTTGGAAATGGCTTCCAGCTTGGGAACCATATGCTCAAGCTGATCAGTCATGTATTTGATATCCAGTTGCTTTATATCCTCAAAATTGTATGGTGTGTCAAATAGAATAAGTGGGATCTTCCAGTAGTGGGATAGCTCCTTGAACCAGTAGAGGATGG
>CAZAKC010000076.1:0-9166 GCA_964485655.1 uncultured Desulfobacteraceae bacterium | reverse complement strand
AACCACCATTAAGCCATCTGCCGACCCGGCCAGTCGATCTTTCTTGGTAAAAATCAAGTTACCCCCGGGCCCGGCTTTTCGAAGCGGAATGTTCGCCAGGGTCTTCGTGCCCTTGCCCGGTAGAAAGAAAGTCCTCATACCTCAAAAGGCCATTGTCAGACTGGGCCAATTACAGGGCGTCTTCATTGTGGACAGTAAGAATGTAGCTCATTTTAGGTTGATCAAGACAGGGAAGCACATGGGTGACAAAGTGGAGATCCTCTCAGGCCTCGAGCCGGGTGAGAGAATCGTCTCTGTATTACCCCCTGATATAGTTGACGGGGCAAGGCTGGAGGGCATCTCATGACAAGGAAACTGGGACCCGCGGGGAAGGTAGCCCGGTTTTTTATCGATTCCAAGCTCACTCCTCTCATAATTATTGCCTCTATTCTGCTTGGGCTAGGTGCGCTGTACGCCCTTCCACGCGAAGAAGAACCTCAAATCATTGTACCCATGATTGATATCTTCGTGCGAATGCCCGGGGCGAGCGCAAAAGAGGTGGAACAAAGGGTTACAAAACCCATGGAAAAACTCTTGTGGGAAATCCCCGGCGTTGAATACATCTACTCAACTTCCAGTCCCGGCATGTCTTTGACAGTGGTGAGGTTTTACGTCGGGCAGGATGAGGAGAAATCCATCGTCAGGCTTCAGTCCAAATTGCTGGCCAATTTTGATCGCATTCCCCATGGTGTGAGCCCCCCGCTTGTCAAACCCAGGTCCATTGACGATGTCCCGATTCTTGCCCTTACCTTCTGGTCTGAAAAGGTAGACCACTATACGCTTCGGAGAATAGCGGCGGAGGTGGAAGACCACATTAAACACCTCAAAGATGTATCTGTGACTACTTTAACCGGTGGCTACAGGCGGCAGATAAAAGTGTTACTGGACCCTGTTCGGCTGGCAGCCTATCATGCGGACCCACTGCGTATTGCTCAGATGCTCCACCAGGCCAACACGGAATCCCGCACAGGGAGTTATCCTTCCCCACAAGGTGAGATCCTGGTTCACACGGGAGGTTTTCTGAGAGACGCCGCTGACGTGGGCAGGGTAGTGGTCGGTGTTTTCAATGGTAAGCCTGTTTATCTGCGAGATGTGGCAGATATCGTCGATGGCCCAGAAGAACCTGACCAATACGTAATGCTTGGCCTCGGCCCCTCCTGTAAAGAAAAAGGGGTTAAGCCCGAATATGCACCTTATGACACATTCCCTGCAGTCACCTTGAGCATTGCAAAGCGCAAAGGTTCCAATGCCATCACTGTGGCCAACAGGATTCTCAAGCAAGTCGATGAAATGAAAGGGAGTGTAATACCCGATGATGTCCATGTCACTATTACCAGAAATTATGGGGAAACCGCTGAAGAAAAGGCCAACGAACTCATCTTCCACATGCTCCTTGCAATCTTCTCAGTAAGCCTGCTCATATGGATTACCCTGGGCCGGAGAGAAGCAGGCGTGGTTTTATTTGCCATACCTGTGACACTAGCCCTAACCCTGGCGATATTTTATTTGTACGGTTACACGCTTAACCGCATCACACTATTTGCACTCATCTTTTCAATAGGAATCCTTGTTGATGACGCAATCGTGGTGGTGGAAAACGTGGTGCGCCACTTCAGGCTACCCCAGAACAGGGGAAGATCTTTGGCAGAGGTGGCAATAGAGGCTGTGGATGAAGTGGGAAACCCTACAATACTTGCCACCCTGACAGTCATTGCTGCAATTTTACCCATGGCTTTTGTTAGAGGACTCATGGGACCATACATGAGACCCATTCCGGTGGGCGCCTCTGCCGCTATGGTCTTTTCCATGCTTGTGGCCTTTATCGTTACGCCCTGGGCCTCCCTTAGATTGCTCAAAAAGAAAAGGCTCAAAGAGGATGAGGTAATAGAGGGGCGCGAAGATTGGAGCGTAAGGTTGTACCGGCGCTTCATGGGTCCCCTCATCCACTTCCCCATTTGGAGATGGGTATTCCTCGTGGGTGTAGTTGTCATGCTGCTCGGAGCCATAGCACTGATAGGCATTGGCTTTGTGCGCGTGAAAATGCTGCCTTTCGATAACAAGAGTGAATTTCAGGTTATTATTGACATGCCCGAGAAGGCCACTCTTGAGCAGACTGCCGCCGTTGCCATGGAGATGGGAGATTATCTGAAGACCGTGAATGAAGTCACTGATTATGAGATTTACGTAGGCACGGCTGCGCCTTACAACTTTAATGGATTGGTGAGGCATTATTATCTGCGCCGTGGACCCAACGTGGCTGACATCCAAGTCAACCTTGTTAGTAAATATCATCGAAAAAAAGCAAGTCATGCAATAGCCAAACGGGTCAGGCCTGCACTCAAGCGCATCGCAGACAAATACGGGGCAAGGGTGAAAGTGGTAGAAGTCCCCCCTGGTCCCCCTGTGCTATCCACCCTTGTTGCCGAAGTCTACGGTCCCGATTATCAGCGACAAAGGGAAATAGCGAAAAAAATTCTCAAGATCTTTGATGAAACCCCTGGGGTGGTGGATACGGATTGGTATATGGAAGAGGATCAGCCTCGCTACGACCTGGTTGTAGACAAAGAGAAGGCAGCGCTCCATGGCATAACCATGGCCCAAATTGATCAGGCCTTGCAGATGGCCCTAGGGGGCAAAAGTGTGGGGCTCGTCCATATGCCCAATGAACTGGAAGATGTCACCGTCTTTATGCGGTTTAAACTACCTGAGAGGGCAGGATTGCAAAGGCTGTCCTCAATTAAGATTGCCACCCCTAACGGGCATTTCATCCCCCTGTCCGAGTTAGTATCATACCGCAAAAGAGAAAGGGACTTGAGCATCTATCATAAGAACCTCATGCCGGTAGTATATGTCATAGGAGACGTTGCTGGAAAAAAGGAAAGCCCCGTTTATGCAATCCTGGCGATGCGAAAGAAAATAGAAGCCATAAAGCTGCCAGAAGGTTACAAGATAAAGCAGTATTCATCCCATCTCCCTGAAAACAGCAGAAAATTTGCCATGAAATGGGATGGAGAGTGGCAGATAACCTACGAAGTGTTCAGGGACCTTGGGATCTCTTTCGCCGTGGTGCTGGTTCTGATATTCATGTTAGTGGTGGGATGGTTTCACTCCCTTACCACGCCCATCGTGATAATGGCAGCCATACCCTTCTCTCTGGTGGGGATACTGCCTGCCCATGGCCTCATGCATGCCTTTTTTACAGCCACCTCAATGATCGGTTTTATAGCGGGGGCCGGCATTGTGGTGCGAAACTCTATCATTTTAGTGGATTTTATCGAACTTCGTCTCGGTGAGGGAATGCCGCTGGACGAGGCCGTAATCGATGCCGGAGCTGTAAGGTTCAGGCCTATGATGCTCACTGCTGCAGCGGTAATTGTGGCAGCCTCCGTGATACTTCTTGATCCCATATTCCAGGGACTTGCCATATCCCTCATGGCAGGGGAAGTCGCATCTTTACTTCTTTCCAGAATGACTGTCCCTATTCTATATTTTCTGGACAAACGCTGGGAATTTTCGCATAAAGGCGGAATAAACCGGATCAAGAGATCACATGGGAATAATAGATGAAATAGCCTCTATCCCCTTATTTCAGAGCTTGTCCCGCAAGCACCTTGGAGAGCTTTCCATGATCGTCGTTGATCAGATATTCAAAAAGGGGCAGGAGATATTTTTCGAGGGAGAAGAGGGCACAGGTTTTTATGTGGTCGTAACAGGCAGGGTCAAAATATACAAGGTATCATGGGAAGGAAGGGAGCAGATACTTCATATATTTGGTCCTGGTGAGCCCTTTGGAGAGGTTCCCGTTTTTACGGGCCAAAGATTCCCCGCAAGCGCTGCTGCGATTGAAGAAAGTCGCATATTTTTCTTCCCCAAGGAATCCTTCGTGAGGCTTATTCGAAGAGAGCCAGAGCTGGCCCTCGGCATGCTGGCGGTGTTATCCATGCGGCTTCGCAGATTCGCTAATCTGGTGGAAGATCTCTCACTAAAAGAAGTGCCAGGAAGGCTTGCAGCGTACCTCCTATATCTGAGCCAGAAAAACCAAAATTCTTTACACCTTGAGCTGGATATCTCTAAGACCCAATTGGCAAGCCTGCTTGGAACCATCCCAGAAACCCTATCCCGCATCCTCGGCAAGATGAAAAAAAATGGTTTGATAGACGTTGATGGTGCTCGCATAAAAATTCTGGACCCCGATGCCCTTGAGGACATCGCTGAGGCTGGCGGGGGATTGTAGTTCAAACAGGGCCTTTCTGCAGCCTCTGTGCCTCGCCGATGAGGATTTTGGCTGGGCCCGTGCTGTCTTGAATGCTAATTCTTCGCCATTAGGTGGTTCACGGCCTTCTCAAGGCCATCAAGGGTAAGCTCAAACATGGGGAATATTTCTCGAATTATTTGAATGGTCCGCGTGTAAGGCCACTCCTCTTCCAGCTTGGGATTTAGCCACACTGAATGGCGGAAGGTCTGGGCAATAAACCGCAACCGCTCAATGGAAGGTTTTGAAGTGCGCTCTTCAATGTGGATAGACCCATCTGTAGCCATCAACTCGTACGGTGCCATACTGGCATCCCCCACTATAATAAACCGAGTCTGGGGATCCAGCCTAACAAGCTCATCCACCTTGAAAGGCTTTCGGTATCT
Source organism: uncultured Desulfobacteraceae bacterium (assembly GCA_964485655.1). Classification (GTDB taxonomy): domain Bacteria; phylum Desulfobacterota; class DSM-4660; order Desulfatiglandales; family Desulfatiglandaceae; genus B111-G9. The sequence continues at coordinate 4,489 of CAZAKC010000076.1, read as the reverse complement.
TTGAGGGTCTTCCCACAAATTGTCATAAATCGTGTTATGAAAGTAGAAGATTTTAAGGTCCTTGAATTGTGCTCTTGCATAATTGAAAAGCGTCTGAACTATACCTATGTAAGGGTCCATTGACCACCCTCCATTGTCGATAGCCAAGATAACCTTTAATCTGTCTTTCAGGCTTCGATCAAATACGATCTCTATTTCGCCGCCGTTCTTCATTGTCTGGTAAATGGTCTCATCTATGTTCACTTGGTCCTTGGGCCCAACAGGTACCATATGCCTCAGGCGTTTGAGGGCCTCTCCTATTTGCGATTGTGTCAGAGGGCCTTGCTGGGAATAATCCCTGTAACGGCGGTCCATGGCCACCTTCACCGCCGACTTATTCCGAGACACTCCTCCTACCCTCATACCTCCTGGATGATACCCAGAATGCCCGACAGGTGAAGTCCCTCCAGTACCTATCCAGCGGTGGCCACCATGATGGGCCTCGGTCTGCTCTTTCAGGCGTTCAAGGAAATACTGTACCAGTTCTTCGGGGGTCAACTTTTGTAGTTGGCTTTCATCGATCCCCAGAACTTCTGCCAGTTCCTTGGGCTTTTTCAACCATTCCTCCAGCATGGCCTGGACGATCTCATTTAATTCCACAGCGTCAGGTTCTTTTAGCTCTGCACCCTCAAAATAATGGGCAAATACCTGATCATAAAGATCAAAATACCTCTCACTCTTTACCAGGATGGCCCTTGCAGCAGTGTAAAAATCATTTATGGAATTAATGAGGCCCTTGCTTAGCGCCTTATGAAGTGTGAGAAATGATGTGGGAGTCACAGGAATACCCACATGTCTTAAGGTGTAGAAAAAATCTACAAACATCTAGGCCCTCTACCTTAAATCCTGAAGCGTGACACTGCTTGCCGAGCTATTGCATAATCCTGACTCTTTTTAAACAACACTCCAAGATAAGGGATATCGCCCTTGATGAGATCCTTCACCTTGAAATCAGGATCCAGCCGCAATGCCCGAATCCAGTTTATCAGCTCTCTGGTAGCAGGTTTTTTCTCTACGCCTCTAATGTCCCTCAACTGGTAAAATGTCTTTATTGCGCTTTCCATGAGATCGCGACTTAAGTCCGGAAAGTGGACATTTACGATTTTCCGCATCATATCAGGATCAGGGAACGCAATGTGATGAAAGTTGCATCGGCCAAGGAAAGGATCAGAAAGGTCTTTCTTGGCATTAGACGTGATTATGATAACTGGTCTGTGCTTGGCTTTTATCGTTTTGTCTATCTCAATGATATCAAATTCCATCTGGTCAAGGACATCCAGCATATCATCCTGAAAATCCGTATCTGCCTTGTCTATCTCATCAATCAAGAGGACCACTCTTTCATCAGAGACAAATGCCTGGCCTATCTTTCCCATTCGGATATATTCTTCGATGTTGCTGACATCCCTTTTCGAGTCACCAAACCGACTGTCATTGAGTCTGGTGAGGGTATCGTATTGATATAGGGCATCAACGAGCTTCATGCTTGATTTTACATTCAATACAATCAGCCTCATATTGAGGGCCTCGGCAATCGCGTGAGCCAGCATTGTCTTGCCCGTGCCTGGCTCTCCTTTGAGCAACAGGGGCATCTCCAGTTCCATGGATATGTTCACAATCTTGGCTAGTTCCTCATCCAATACATACTTGCTGGCACCGGTGAATTTGAGCAACGAATTATTATCCGCCATTTGTTTACTCCTTGATCTCGATGGTATTCTCTTCCACATCATCTTGTCTCGGGTGAATATTTTAAAAATATATGTTAATCATCTCCATAGAGCAGTCAACCTATTGTACTAGGACACCAATGTCAAGAAAGAGAGAGGAAACATGCCTTTAGCTTTTCATTCGGTCAGTCACGGCGAGGTAGCCTTTGGTTTCTTTAACATCGACACAGACATGCTTGTCCTGGAACACTACTTCTTTTTCGCGCCAGAATTTTGTGGCCTTGTGTCCCAGCTTGCAAGGTCAGAGGTACCTGAGCGGTTTTCATCACAACTGCAAGGGTATGATATCAAGGATCGAGAAAAGATAGGGGATTTAATGGGGGCGATCCACGGAATTCATTATACCGGTTTTATTGGAGAGGTATATAAAGTCTATCCTTTCCCCGGGACCCCTGACGCATTCAAACAGGACCCCAATGGACATCGTAACACGGCTGTGGTGGAGGAAATTATACAGAGATTCGGCTCCAGGAAACTTATTGATTTTCTTGCAGCTAATGATCAGGGAAACGTCATGATAGGGGAGTATGAGTTTACCAGAGACTGGTTTTTCGAACTGGTCAGATACGTATGGCTGGGGGGTTACCCACGGTGGCGTAATGAAACCAGGCCATGGTATGTCCTTAAGATGAAAGAAGACATCGTGGCAAACAAATCCGGGTTTTTTCATGGTATGATATTATAGAAGATAGGCGTTGGGCGTTGGGAGTTAGCCGCTAGAAGTAATGGAGGGGCCTCGCACTGATGAAGTATGATGCCGTGGTGAAGGATTTGATAGAAAATGTTAAACACACCATATTGAGCCATAATATGCTAGAGGCGGGCGATAAGGTGGTTGTGGCTGTCTCTGGGGGTCCTGACTCTGTTTGTTTGCTAGATGTGCTTAATGATTTGCGAGATGAGCTTCAAATCAGCCTGATCGTGGCCCATTTTGATCATGGCCTGAGGCCCGGTGAGGACGAAAAGGAGACAGATTTCGTACGCAAGCTTGCTTTCTCATATGGACTTGAGGCCAGGATCGGAAGGGCATCTAGAGATTTGGCGCGTCGCGCGGGGTCCTTGGAAGAGAGGGCAAGAGAAGAGAGGTATAGATTCCTGCGAGAGATCCAGGGTAAAACAAAAGCCCACAGGATAGCCCTCGGTCACCAGTTGAACGATCAAGCCGAAACGGTCTTGATGAGACTGCTGCGGGGAAGTGGCACCCATGGTCTCGGCGCCATACACCCTGTTCGCGACGGCGTGATTATAAGACCGTTGATTCGTGTTTCCAGGGAAGAGATAGAGGCCTATCTCGCACAAAAGGGTCTCAAGTGGGTGGAGGATAGCTCAAACATGAATCCAAGGTATACGCGAAACAGGATCAGACTGGAACTGCTTCCACTGCTAAAGGCATACCAGCCCAGAATCCTTGAAATCCTGGCCAAGACTGCGGAAATAATAAGGGCAGATGAAAATTATTTAAACATAGAGGCAGAGCAGTGGCTGGACCTCCACGGCTCGCAAGCCCAGAAACACCACATCAGGATTTCCATTTCTCAATTGTCTGCCCTGCCCGAGGCGTTGCAGAGAAGGGTTCTGAGGTGTGCCATCAAGAAGGCAGGCTCAAGTCTTCGTAGGATCTCGTGGGGCCATATTGAACTCGCTCAAGGGCTTATATCCAGCAACAAAGCCCAGGGGGAAATTCATTTGCCTGGCGATCTGGTGGTGAAAAAGAGATATGATTGGATTATCATTTGCCCCCGAGATACATCCGGCCCAAAGGGTTATTCTTATACAGTTCCTGGTAGTGGCATCTACGGACTGGAGGCAATTGAGAGCACGCTCGAGATCTCACAACTTGTTCTGCCCACTGCAGGCGGCCTGCACCAGTCACCTTGGATTGCGTTACTGGACAGTAGCAAGATTGATTTTCCCTTGGCAGTCCGATCCTATAGACCAGGAGACAGACTCGTCCCTCTCGGAATGAAGGGCACGAAGAAAGTCCACGACCTTTTTGTGGACAAAAAAATCCCTTTGGAACTACGCAAGCGCATTCCAATTGTTTGCTCAGGGGAGGCAATCATTTGGGTTGGAGGTCTGAGGATAGATGAGCGATTTAAGATAACACAAACTACGCACAGGATTTTGAAACTAAAAATATCGGGCAGGATTGTGGACGAACTAGAGGCGAGTTTAGGCACACGCCAGCGTCTCCGCGAATGACGGCTGGTGAAAGCAAGTGCGACAAAAGGCCTCAGAGGGATTATCAACCGGAAAAGCACGGCCAACCGAACTGGTCAGTCAACCTACCTCTTGTTTGTATGCAAACTCAGTGTTTGCTACTTCCATAAACCCTCTCTTTTGATGACTGATCTTTGGTCTTTTCGCGCGGAAAAACCTGATCAGATGGGCCCAGGCCTTTGCGTGATTCATGTGGCTCCCACATGTCTCAAACGTAATGGCGGCAAAATTATATTCCGGCCACGTATGCACGGCCAGATGTGACTCGGCGATGGTCACGGTGCCACTTACTCCCCATGGTTCAAAGGTGTGAAACGAATCACCCACCACCTCTGCTCCCATAAGTTCAGCCGCCTCAAGCATTCCCTGCCTGATCAGTTCCGCATCCACAAGCCTTTGACGGTCGCACTCATATAGATCGATGAGAACAAGGTCCAGTAAGGCGTTCAATTTCCCGCTCTCACTTTCTATATGGTAGTTTACGCCTTGAAGTTCCCAAC
>CAZAKC010000075.1:0-9246 GCA_964485655.1 uncultured Desulfobacteraceae bacterium | reverse complement strand
AAGATCGCTGGCAAGCCTATGATTCAGCATGTAGTGTAGCGGGGCGCGAAGAGTGCCAGGCTGAGTGAGGTCTGTGTAGCCACGGACGATGAGAGGATCATGACCTGTGTAGTAGGATTTGGTGGCAAGGCCATAATGACCTCCGCTATGCATAGCTCAGGTACGGACAGGGTGTATGAGGCAGCAATGGCGATAGGGCTTGACCCCGATGACGTAGTGGTAAATATCCAAGGAGATCAACCTCTTTTCCCCCCAGTGGTAATTGGAAAATTGCTTGAGCCGCTGGAGCAGGATCCTGAGGTGGATATGTCTACCCTCTATTTCCCTGTTTTTGGGGAGGAGGAAGCTAATAACCCTAACCATGTCAAAGTGGTGGTGGATTCTCGCGGCTATGCCCTTTATTTTTCCCGGGCGCCTATTCCTTATTACCGAGGAGAGGACAATAGACTAGAATATGCAAAGCATCTAGGCATTTATGCATATCGTATGGAATTCCTTTCTGTGTTCACAAAGCTTCCACCGGGTCGCCTGGAAAAGGCCGAAAAACTCGAACAACTGAGGGCGCTGGAGCAGGGATTCCGAATTAAGGTGATAGAGAGTCCCGTGGATTCAGTAGAGGTGGATGTGGCTGAAGACATAGCCCATGTTGAGAACCTGCTTCGGACCACCCAATTTTAGCGCTAGATCCGGTGTCGCTATGCCAATGAATTGGAAGGTGAAGTCTCCTGACCCTACGATCGCTCAGGATCTTGCCACAAAGCTTTCAGTTCCCCGCCTGTTGGGTCAACTGCTGGTCAATCGAGGAATTTCTGATGAGGAATCCGCAAGGAGATTTTTATCCCCAAGGCTTTCAAACATGGCGGATCCAGATCTAATAGGAGGCATGGAAGAGGCAGTAGAGGCGGTCTGTGGAGCTATCCGTAACCAGCAGCATATTACTATCTATGGAGACTACGATGCTGATGGTCTTACGGGTTCTGCATTGCTTTACCATTTTTTCAGGCGGATAGGTGTAGCGGCGACAATTTACATCCCCAATCGGTTGGAGGAAGGCTATGGTCTGAATGAAGACGCTATAAGGAAAATAGCATCCATCCACAAGGGAATGCTGATAACTGTGGACTGCGGGATCTCAAATATGGAGGAGGTGGCCTTGGCAAAGGGTCTGGGGTTAGACGTAGTCGTCACAGATCATCACAAGATTCCAGTGGGCTACAAATTCCTTTGCCCCACCGTGAACCCTCATAGGGATGATTCGGGCTATCCGCAAGTGGCCCTTGCAGGAGTTGGGGTTGCCTTTCTCATGGCTGTGGCCCTGCGATCCAGGCTCAGGGAAAAGGGGTTTTTCAGGAATAAACCAGTGCCTGATCTTAAGGACATGCTTGACCTTGTGGCCATTGGCACCGTAGCAGATCAGGTACCATTGATAGGCCAGAACAGGGTGTTTGTTCGCTATGGCCTAGCGTTGCTGAAAGATAGTAAATGGGATGGCCTCAGGACGCTGATAAAAGCAAGTTGTGTTGATCCTCAGAGCATAGACACACAAGATATAGCTTTCAAGATCGGACCAAGGCTCAATGCGCCTGGTAGGGTATCATCTCCGGATATCTGCGTCAGGTTGCTAACAGGCGCCGATCCGAGGGAAAATGAACGTCTGACCACGGAAATAAACAGGGCCAACGCCTTGCGGCAGAGGCTGGAGCAGGAGGTATTAGGGAGGATATCTCAAGAAATTGAGAAGGGCGACGACGAAACAGCGGAAAATGTGCTTATATTCGGTAAGGAGGGATGGCCCGAAGGGGTACTGGGGATCGTAGCATCGAAGCTTGTAAATTGCTATCGGCGGCCAGCTCTCGTTTTTACATTTAAAGACGAGTTGGGAAAAGGCTCGGGAAGGAGTATAGAACAATTTGATCTGTACGAGGCTATCAACCGGGCAAGGGATCTGTTTGTTCGATTTGGAGGACATTCACAAGCTGCTGGCTTTACTATAAGAAGAGAAAATTTCAGAAAGGTAAAAAGGGCGTTAAGGGATATCGCAGCGGATACCCTGGGAGGGAGGGACCTCAGAGCGCTCTTGGAAATTGACGCTGAACTGAGATTTAGCGAGATCTCCAGAACTCTGGTAGAATTACTAGACAGCCTGGGGCCGTTTGGCAATGGAAACCCAGAACCCCTTTTCTGTACCAGATCCGCACAGGTTCTTGAGGCGAGGGTAGTAGGCAATGGGCACCTCAAAATGATGCTGCGCCAGGACGGAAAAATATACGATGCAATTGGCTTTAGCTTAGGGAGCCGCAAGCCAGAGGTAGGCAGTTACATTGATGTGGCATATAGGCCCCAAATCAACAAGTGGCAGGGATATGAGACCATACAACTGAGGCTCATTGACATTAAGCAGGAAACTGGATGATTCGAGTTAATCCTATTCTTTGAATATCCTTGCAGCCAATTCTATGTCCTCAGGGCAGAAAACAAAAAGGGATTTCCTGCCTCTGGGCAGTGCAGACCCGTAGACATAGCTTATATTTATTCCTTCCTCGCCAAACTTCTTTGCCATCTTGGCAAGAGTTCCGGGTTTGTTTTCTATTTCAAGAGCAATTACTGGCATAATATCGAACACGTACTGCTCTTTGGACAGGAGATCAATAGCCCTATCTGTATTATCGACAAGGATCCGGATCAAGGCGAATTCAGCAGAGTCCTTTTGCATGGAGCCATAGCTCGCTGCCGGGGCAATTCGTTTCAGGGACTTCCCCCTGGCCTTGAAAAGCCCTCGTACGTAATCTGAAGCGTCCTGGATGGTGAGTGCATCAATGTTCACCCCTGCCTCCCCTAGAAGTGACGCAAGCTTGCCCAACTCGCCAGGTACATTCTTGAGAAACAATGAAATTTCTGTTCGCACCATCTCAATACTCCTCACAATAAGGCTTAAGGATTTACGGTTCTTTCATAGCTTTTCAAGTATTTGAGGAAGTCAGATTTAGTGGACAGAACAATAGTGCTGTGCTTATCCAGTGTGTCTTTGTAAACTTGTAATGTTTTGAGAAAGCTGTAAAATTCGGGGTCCTTGCCGAATGCCTCTGCATATATCCGCGTTGCCTCAGCATCTGCCTTTCCCTTGATTACCTGTGCTTTCATATAAGCTTCAGATGTGATCTTCTTGAGCACCTTTTCTTTCTCACCTTCTATCTTTCTTGCCTCACCTTGCCCTTCAGAGCGGAATTTTTCCGCCATCTGTTTTCGTTCCGCAATCATTCTGGCATAAACAGATTTTCGAACCTGCTCCACGTAATTGACCCTTTTGATTTTGACATCTACCAGAGAGATTCCAAATTGCTCTACCTTGGGTTCTGCCTGGGCCTTTACCTCCTCCATGATTTTGGCCCGGCCCACCTTTACAGTACTCAACATTTCATACTTTTCCTGGGTAGCAAGGCCAAGCTCCAGCGTGTCCAGCTTCCGGTTGCTCCTGCGCACCGTTTCGATCAACCGATGAGAAGTAATAAGGTTACGCACTGCTGCATCTAGGATATCGTCAAGTCTTGCTTGGGCGCCCATTACGTTGTTTACAGTCTCAAAGAACTTCAGCGGGTCAACTATCTTCCATCGGGCAAAGGTATCCACCCAGATATATGTCTTGTCCAGGGTGGGTATCTGCCCGGGGTCTCCATCCCATTCCAGGAGATTCTTGGGAAAATAGTTGGCCTTTTGGACCATTGGAAGTTTGAAGTAAAGACCTGGCTTAGTGATGGGTTGACCCACAGGCTTGCCGAACTGGGTTATTACTACCTGCTGGGTCTCATCTACGACAAATGCGGACGAAAACAATACTATCAAGCCCAAGATGATCAATCCAATAATTACTTTTGTCTTCATTTTCCCCCTCCTTTCCTGGCTTCAAGGTTCAGGAATGGGAGGAGGTTCTTCTGCTCCGCATCCACAATGTATATCTTCCCGATCCTAGGGATGATGTCTGACATCGCCTCCAGATAGAGTCTTCTGCGCGTCACATCCTTTGCCTTTGAATACTGCGCATACAGGGCGAGGAACCTGGCTGCGTCACCCTTAGCCTTGTTGACTCTCTCCAGAGCGTAACCTTCGGCATATCTGATGGTTTTCTCCGCATCACCTCTTGCAGCGGGGATCACCTTATTATATTGCTCCCTGGCCTGGTATATAAGTTTCTCCTTCTCCTGTATGGCCTCATTTACCTCATTGAAGGAAGGCTGAACAGGTTTAGGTACGTTAGTCTTCTTTAGTTCTACGTTGACAACCTTTATCCCAGTCTCTGCTTCGTTAAGTTCCCTTTGGAGGTCCTGTTTTGCTTCAGCGGCGATTTCTTCTCTCTTGCTTATAACCTCGTTTATACTCCTGTCTCCGACCACGAGACGCATAGTCGCTTCTGCAAGGTCTCTGAGTGTCCCCCTTGGGTCACGAACTTTGAACAGGTATTTATAAGGATCATTTATCCTGTACTGCACGATCCATGGCACCACTGCCACATTTAAATCTCCTGTTAACATTAGTGCCTCGGCCAGATATGCAGAGCCTGTAGCATATCTGGTCCTTACACCGGCCTGGATTGTCCTAAATCCGAACTCTTCCTTGTAAATGTACCTTACCCTTACCTTCGTGACTTTTTCTATTCCTGCCGGCAGCTTGAAATTCAGTCCGGGCTGTGTAGTTCGCACATATTTGCCAAACCTCTGGACAACACCGACCTCATCTACGCCGACCGTGTAGAAGCAGCTATAACCTAATATAAAAAGCACGATTATGAGGACTATGAATCCGATGCCCTTAGGGAACTTAATTCTGGCTCCTTTGATTTTCTCAAATACGTCCTCTATGTTTGGAGGGCCCCCTCCTGCAGGGCCTTTCTTTTGCTGTTGGAGCTTGTCCCAGTCCCATGCCATGAAAATTCTCCTTGTGTGGATGAACAGGTGTGCAGTGCACAATACGCGAACTGTTAAACACGGAGGATATAGGCAAAACTTAACTACGTCAAGGGTATAATAATAGGGAGGGGTAGAAGGCCTAGCTTGCCTGGAGAGGGGAAATATTGAGTCCCTTAAAGGATAATGCAGACTTGACAATACTGAAGGCCACCGTTTATCCTCAAAAATATGGGAAACAAGACAGATAAGGGCTTTGAGTCCCTGAAAGACGTTTTAGGGTGCCTTAAGGGATCCGACGGCCTCCCTTTTGACCTGAGGGATTGTGAGATTTGGCACGTATGGCAGAATGTGGTTGGTGATACCGTGGCATCCAATGCCCAGCCAATTGTGATCAGAGAGGGTTGTCTGACGATCGGTGTTAAAGAGCCCATTTGGATGCAAGAGCTGAAGTACCAGGCTGAGAGCATTAGACAAAAGTTGAATGAGCGTTTGGGTAGAGACGCTGTACGGGAAATTCGATTCAAGTTAACGTAGGTGTGGACATAAAGGGACTTGGGCTAGGGTATCGAATAGCGGCCTTGCCCGATAATTGGTGGCTCGATGTAAAGGCCGGGTCTCCCTCCAAGAATGCCTTCCAGCAATACGAGCTTTGCGCCGGATTCTAGCGATGGATATTGGATTTGGATGCGTTTGGGTTCCAGTTGGTATTTCCGCATTTGAGATATAACATGGGCTAGCTGTTCCGCACTGTAAACTAGGGCCACTCTTCCTTTGGGCTTGAGAATATAACGTGCAGCCTTTAGTACGTCCTGAAGGGAAGCCATGATTTCATGCCTTGCTATGGCCTTCTGGCGTTCAGGATTTATTCTGCCACTTTTTGCCTTACGATAAGGGGGGTTACACACCACAAGATCTGCACAACCTGCTGTAATAGGGCAGGCACGCAAATCTCCCACGACCACGGACATCTTCCCCTCGGCCTTGTTAAGAGTTGAATTCCTCAGGGCTTGGCTTGCAAGGTCTTCCTGTATCTCAAGGCCAATGGCCTTGCAAAGATGGGACTTCATGATCAGCATGAGAAGAACAATCCCACAACCTGTTCCCAATTCCACAACAACGTCATCCTTTTTAACTTTTACAAAGTCAGCCAGGAATATCGAATCAATGGAAAACCTGTATCCTGAAATCGATTGTATAATGAGGAGCTTCCCATCCAGGAAGGGATCGATGGCTTCACCAGGTTTGAGACGAAGGTCCTCAGTATGTTTGGAGAACTTCATGGGGGTCAATCTTATTAAAGACTAGTCCCGTTATAACCTTTGGGTAAAAATAGGTTGATTTTCTGGGCATTACCAAAAAGTTTCGGGCTACTTCTTTTACCTGCTCGATCTTTGTGGGATTTAAGAAGAAAACCATTTGGTAAGCCCCCTTCCTCACTGACGCTAGCGCTTGAGAGAAGCTGCTTTGATAATGAAAATTCTCCTCATCATCCAATTGATCCCGCGAAAAGCCGAGGGCCTTTTGAAGGATCAATCGGGAAAGGACCAAGACATCGAGCTGTTTCAATGCAGGATTGAGGTCATCTCCCATAAGTAGTCTTTTCTCTTCTCGTAGCGTTAGGATATAATAGGAGTCACTGCCCCGTGGATAGAAGCCTATCGCACTAGCGCTTTGTCCTTTTCGTGCCAGCTCTTGCTCAAGCCTTTTGGCATCACGGAAATGATCGTTGCCTGAAATGGGAATGCTAACTATGTCGAAGCAGGTCTTGGCCTGGCGGAAAAAGCTGCTGAGATCAAACTCCGGTACCCATCTTATGAGTCGATGCGAGGGCAATATCGTGAGGCCTTGGTCATTCATGTTTGTCAAGTACATCATGACGAATTCATAAGACCGATTTGGGTTACGTTTGCCAAACCTCGCCCTCATAATATTTCTGAAATTCCTGGAGGTCTCGTAACGGTGATGGCCATCCGCAATAAATATGGTCTTATTGTTCATGGTCTCAGCGACTTGGCGGAATAATGAGGCATCGTTTATGATCCACATGGCATGTTTGGTGCCATCTTTGAATTCAAAAGAGATTGCCGGCTTATCAGTAGCGTGTGCCTTGCATGCATCCAACACTTGGTTGTCCCTATCTTCATATAATCCGAATATCTGGCTGAACTGCGTGCTGCAGGCCCTAAGGAGTCTCAGTCTGTCGTCCTTATGAGCGGAGAAGGTCCGCTCATGAGGAAGAATGACACCAGAGTCTTCCTCTTCTATACGAATTACGGCAATTAAGCCCCATCTTGTCCTCTCCACAGAGCTGTCCTGGGGCCTATAGGTAAGAGAGGTAAGATAAAAGGCCGGACGGGATGCTTTTATGAGGATTCCATCTGATTCCCATCTCCTCAGATAGTCTGCGGCCCTCGTATAGCGGTTGTCCCAGTCCGTGTCACCTGTCTTTTTCTTACCTAGAATAAGTCTGACCACATTATTTGGATGCGACCTGTAATATTCTTCCTGTTCATCCTCACTAATGACGTCATAGGGAGGCGCAACAAGTCTTGAAAAGTCTTGCCCGAAGGAAAGGTTATATGTTAAGCCCCTAAAAGGCCTGATTACTGCCATGGTGAATAGATCCCTATAATCAGCTATAGGATAGTAAAAACTTTAAATTTTTTATTATCTTTAACTCGGCGAAAGTATGTCAAGAAAAAACCGTTTAGCACAGGAAGACCTTATAATCAGGTGTGGTACGCTCATCACAATGGTCCCTGAGAATCCGATTCTTCGGGATACCCAGATTCACGTATCAAACGGCTTTATTACCTCCATAGAACCCGCACCTGAAGATTACCCCTCTCAAGGATACGGCAAGGAATTCATTGATGCCGGGGATTGCCTGGTGATGCCTGGCCTTATCAATTCCCATACACACGCGGCCATGAGTATGTTCCGGGGGCTCGCCGATGACATGCCACTAAAAGAGTGGCTGTTTAAAAAAATTTTTCCTGCTGAAGCGGAACATCTTTCACCCCACAATGTTTATTGGGCAGCCATGCTGGCCTTTGTTGAAATGATTCAATCCGGCACCACCTGCTTTTCAGATGGCTATTTCTACCAGGATAGTACAATGGAGGCTGCTCAGGCCATAGGAATCAGAGGGGTGGTGGGCCAAGGGGTTATCGATTTCCCGGCTCCCGGCATCCCCGATCCAAGCAAGAATCTTGATGAAGCCCTTGCGTTTGTCAGGAGGTGGAAAAGGAGCGGTTCACTCCTATCTCCATCACTTTTTTGCCACAGCCCCGTTACCTGTTCTGAGCGGACTCTAAAGGGGGCGATGGAGATATGTAAATCAGAGCACATTTCCATGCAAATCCATCTAGCTGAAACTATCGAAGAGGTACGGGGCATTGTTCAAGAACACGGCAAAAGACCTGCCGAATACCTCCATGAGCTTGGTATACTGAATGAGTCTCTTATTGCGGTTCACTGTGTACACTTAGAGCGCCGGGAGATCGCGCTTTTACGCGAATCAGGAACAAGGGTAGTGCACTGCCCTGAGAGCAATATGAAGCTTGCATCTGGCGTTTGCCCTGTGGGCCAGATACTGGCTATGGGCATAACACTCGGCCTGGGTACCGATGGATGTGCCTCAAACAATGACCTTGATATGTTCACAGAAATGGACACTGCAGCGAAGCTTGCCAAGGTCTTTTCATATGACCCTACTGCGCTCAAGGCTTGGGAGGTTATGAAAGCGGCGACTTTGGGCGGGGCGCGTGTCTTGGGGCTTGATAGTGAAATAGGGACTGTAGAAGCGGGGAAAAAGGCCGACATTATTGTTTTGGACTTGGACAAACCCCATTTGCAACCCCTATATGATCCGGTGTCCACGATTGTTTATTCCGCCAAGGGCAGTGATGTAAGAGATGTGGTCATTGACGGAAAAGCAGTAATGAGGAACAGGGAACTGATGACTGTGGATACCGAGGAGGTGATGAGGAAAGTCTGGGAAATTGCACGTGAGATCAAATAGAGGATACCTGAGGTTTGAGCAGTTGTAGTGTGCCCACGACCTGCTCCAATGATGATATAATATCGGAAGAATTCTTCCCATACTTCACGCCCTCTATACCTTCCCATGTTCCAAGACCGAGCACAGGCTTGCCTGTTTTAAGGCCAAGGGCGATTTCAGAAAGGGTGCCGTATCCCCCTGATATGGCAACGAGCACATGACTAGCACGGACCACCAGTGCATTTCGGGCCTCGCCCAACCCGGTTGGAACGGGGATCTTTATGTACTGGTTGGCCGAGGTGTGGTCTGTGCCTGGCAGGATGCCAACAGTTATTCCTCCTG
>CAZAKC010000074.1:0-9300 GCA_964485655.1 uncultured Desulfobacteraceae bacterium | reverse complement strand
TTAGTGTCTCATTCGGGGATGGTGGAAACCCCTCGCCTTCAGGCGAAGAAAAGTCTTGGATTGTCGCGAAGCGACCTGTTATTCGCGTGCCAGCGTGTGGCCAGCAACTTGCCCGCCTGCCTGCACCAGGCAGGAGAGCTTTGCTTTTGGGTAATTAATGGGACGAACAACTATGTCACTCCCGCGTAGGCGGGAGTCTACCATAGCGGATTTTCTGGATTCCCGCTTCCGCGGGAATGACGCAAAGCAGTGTCCATTAAGGGGCAGGCCCGCCTTGCCTGACTGATGGCTACGGCAGGCAGGCTGACCGTCGGGCAGGAAAGCGGGAATCCAGTGATTGCTGGGATTGGAATACCTGGATGCCGGATCAGAGCCTGCCCCGGACATGATCAGGGGTCCGGCATGACGACCGGAGCAATCCGGCCCCAAGTGTTGATTTTAATCAACCGTCATAAAATCCTTCGTCTTATAGACGAGGGTAGTTTAGTTGTTCTCATCCATGGATAAAAACATAGGAAGGAGATTCCAAGGAGTGGCAATGGCAGGCCTTTACCTGCACAGCAGTAATCGGTTGGAAATCTTGGCTGACAGTCTGGCAGAGCTGATCTCTCAGCCCCTTGCCTCCCCTTTTGATAAAGAGATCATCGTAGTTCAAAGCAGGGGTATGGAAAGGTGGCTGAGGATGCAGTTGGCCCTGCGCCACGGTATAAGCGCCAACCTGGATTTCCCCTTCCCTAATACACTCTTTAAGGCCATTTATTACAGACTACTCGGTGAGCAGCCTCTTGAAGATGCCTACGAAGTAAACACTCTGGTATGGCGGATCATGGAGATGCTCCCCAAATGTTTGGATGATCCCGAATTTGTGGACGTAAAACATTATCTTGAGCGTAGCTCAAGTGATGAAGGCCTCTATCAGTTAAGCAAATATATCACCATGTGCTTTGACCAGTATCTGGTATTCAGGCCTGACATGATTATGCGGTGGGAGAAAGGTCAGGGGAGGCATTGGCAGGCGGTTTTGTGGCGGAGATTGACTCGCGCCAGCAGGCCCATGCATAAGGCGAGAGCAAAGGAGGTATTGCTCAGGGCCCTGAATAGCAGCAGAGTAAATGCCTCGTTGTTACCAAAAAGGATCTCAGTGTTCGGCATATCATCGTTGCCGCCATATCATTTAGATTTGCTGAATGGCATATCAAGACTCATAGATGTTCACTTTTTCGTTATGAATCCTTGCAAGGAATATTGGTTTGATATCGTGAGTGAGCGAAGGCTGCGTTTGGTTATTAGGCAACGGGCTGGAGACCTTGAACTGCCCGACAAACTCCACCTTGAAACTGGAAATGCCTTACTTGCATCCATGGGACATTTAGGTAGGGATTTCTTATCTGGTCTCATTGATCTTGATCCCATAGAGGAGCAGAGGTTTGTAGAGCCAGGCTTTGAGACAATGCTTACGGCAGTCCAGTCAGATATACTCGGTCTCAAGGAATCTTCATCCCATGGGGCCGGCCCAATTTCAGTAAGGCGAGGTGATACCAGTATTTCAATTCACTCCTGCCATAGCCCGCTAAGGGAGATGGAAGTGCTGTATGATAATCTGTTACGTATTTTTGATGAAGAGCCAAATATAGCCCCCAAAGACGTGGTGGTCATGGCCCCCGATATCAGGCAGTATACCCCATTTATTGATGCAATTTTCGGCAGACAAGCTTCAGACTCCAAGGCCCTACCATATACCATTGCGGATAGGGGTTACATGTCAAGAGGTGAAATTGTCCCGGCACTTTTCCATCTGTTTGAACTCATTCAAAGCAGATTTACAGTCAGTTCAGTGCTTTCATTCTTGGAAAGAGAACCTGTAAAGAGACGTTTCGGCCTTTCTGATAATGACATAGGGACTATAAGAAGATGGGTGGCAGATACGAGAGTCCATTGGGGAATTGATGAAAACATGAAACAAGGCCTTGGCCTTCCCAGGACGAGGCAAAATACGTGGCAAGCAGCTCTTGAGAGGTTACTGCTGGGCTATGCATTACCTGCCCAGGGCAGGAGATTATTCAAGGGAATATTACCATACGATCATGTGGAAGGGGAAAGTCCCCTTCTTTTGGGGAATCTAGCCAGCTTTTTGCTTAAGTTAGCGCAGAATATAGATGCTTTTTCATCCCCCGCAACCATAGTGGTATGGTACGACAGGCTTAAAAACGTGATTGAAGGCTTCTTTCGCTGTGGCCCTGGATCAGAGCATGAATTGGAAACGTTACTTGATATACTGGCAGACCTTCGCTCTGGTGCCCTAAAGGCAGGGGCGAAAACAGAGATCTCTTATAAAGTAGTGAAGGCTTATCTGGAGGCAAGGATTGAAGAAGCTGGGCTTGCTGGTGGTTTTCTGAGCAAAGGTATCACGTTTTGCTCGATCCTTCCAATGAGGAGCATACCATTCAAGGTAGTTTGTCTGTTAGGGATGAATCATGACGCATATCCTAGAGACTCCAGAGAACTTGCATTTGATCTGATGGCGGCACGCCCCCGGAAAGGAGACCGGTCAAGGCGAAAGGACGACAGGTATCTTTTTTTGGAAGCAATCCTTTCGGCGAGGCAACACCTCATTATCAGCTACGTGGGCCAGAACGAGACGAACAATTCCACGATTCCTCCTTCCCCGCTTGTAAGCGAACTACTGGACTACCTTGAGCGAAATTTCTTTTACGAGGATGGGAGCATAGGGGATAAGGTTTTGACCATTCACAGGCTTAGGCCTTTTAATTTTATCTACTTTGAGCCGGGATCAGGTCTTTTCACATATTCCGAGGAGCACCTCGAGGCAGCAAAGAGCTATGCGGTGCCAAGGGAAGGATTAAGGAAGCTCTTTAGGGAACCATTGCCTGTGTTTTCTGAAGAAGTGAGAGACATTGCCATTGAAGACCTGGAGAGGTTCCTGTCAAATCCTGCAAGATTTATTCTACAAAAGAGGCTCAAAGTCAGATTCAGAACTGAGGATCCTCTACCTCCAGACCAGGAGCCAGCCGTGCTCAAGGGGCTTGAAGCGTATAACCTAGACCAGCGAATACTTAAGGCTAGGTTGTCGGGTATTTCCACTGAAGGGCTTTATCCCCTTGTACGGGCGGAGGGGCTGCTGCCCCATGCCAGTGTCGGTGCTGTTGAATACCAAAGACGATCAACGGAAACAGAGGAATTCTCCCGCTTCATAGGTGAGCTTACCGGAGGTGCAAAGCCTGAATGGGTAGAAGTATCTGTACAGGTCAACGGCCACAAGATCCATGGTCGAGTAGGGGAAATCTACAAAGGAAAACTAATCCATTACAGATACGCTAAACTCAGGGCCAGGGACTACCTCAGGCTGTGGCTGTATCATCTGTTGTTCAGTTTAATGACTGAAGGCTCAGAGCCGACAAACAGCTACCTTTGTGGCAAAGATGGCCAGTGGCGGTTTGGGCCTGTTGGCAAACCTCAAAAGCATCTGACTGAGCTTATAGCCACCTACATTGAGGGCCTGTCCAAACCTATCAAGTTTTTCCCTGAAAGTTCCTTTACTTATGCGATAAAGCTGCTGGTTGAGCAAAAGAGCGAACTTGAGGCATTGCAGAGTGCAGACAAGGCCTGGCAGGGATCAAGATACAACCGTGGTGAGAAAGAAGATGATTATTTAAGGGTATGCTTTAGGGAACAAAACCCCATGGATAGTGAATTTAAGGAAATGTCAGTCAAGGTTTTTCATCCGCTTCTTGCCCATAGGGAGCAAATATGAATATGCCTCAGTACACAGAATTCGATCCCTTGTCATGCCCGCTCAACGGCATGAATCTGATCGAATCTAGCGCCGGTACAGGGAAAACCCACACCATAGGCTCCCTGTTTCTGAGGCTATTGCTTGAAAGGCATCTGGATGTTGGCGAGATCCTTGTGGTTACCTTTACCCAGGCAGCTACTGAAGAGCTTAAGGAAAGAATCCGGGCTCGGTTGAAGGAGGCCCTTGAGGTATTTTCGGGCAAAATCCCTGCAGATGAGTTTCTCGCAGCCCTAAAGCACAGGGCCTTCTCCCAAGATCAGGCTATAGCCACCCTAAACAGCAGTCTCAGGCGTTTTGATGAGGCCTCCATATATACGATTCACGGCTTTTGTGCCCGGGTACTGGCAGACCATGCCTTTGAGATGGCTCAACCCTTTGATTTACGCCTCATCACCCAGGAAGAGGAATTATATGAAAAGATCGCTTATGATTTTTGGCGAAAACAACTTTACAAGGCCCCACCGGAATTTGTTAACTTCGCAGTGACCAGGAAATTTTTCCCCATGCTATTGGCCCGCCTCGCAAAGGACATTGTAACTTGGCCTGATCTGATTATCTTGCCCGCAGAGTTGGGTGCGGAGTTGCCAGACCTGAGCCCGCTGCGGAGCAAATTCCTGCAAATGAAGGAAGTATGGCCTAACTGGGAATCAGAGCTGAGCGAGGTCCTGCTCAGCCCATCGTTGAATGGCAACAAATACGGATCATTAAACATCGGGCAAAATGGTCTCTCAAAACGACAGAGTCTCATATCTGTTATGATGGATCAAATGAACAGATGGCTTGCTATGCCTTGGCCCCTACTTCCCCTTTTTACGCATTTTGAAAAATTTACTGCCCAATATCTCTCAAAGAATACTAAGAAGGGCAAGCTCACACCAGAGCACGAGTTCTTTGAACTGGCCCAGGAATTCCATGAGCTTGCCTCAAAGCTCCAAGAGAAAATGGACGCCTATCTATTAAGGCTTAAGGTAGAGTTTGCTCGCTCTGTGAGAGACAGGCTGGACAGGGAAAAGTCAGAAAATAATGTAAAGGGCTACCAAGACCTTATTATTAAAACAGCCGAAGCATTAAAGGGCCCGAATGGCAACAAGATTATTGCCCACCTTCGGAAATATTACAAGGCCGCATTGATTGATGAATTTCATGACACGGATTCTGCTCAGTATTCCATATTCACATCGGTCTTTGGCCATGATTCAAGGGCCCTTTTCCTGGTGGGAGACCCTAAGCAGGCAATATATGCCTTTAGAGGCGCAGATATATTTGCCTATCTGCGAGCTACCCATGAAGTACACAGAAGGTACACCCTGAGAACCAATTGGAGAACTGTGCCTTCGCTGGTAAATGCTATAAACACACTATTTAGAATAAAGCAAAGGCCATTTCTGTTTGAGCAAATTGAGTTTGTGGACACGGTGCCAACCAAGGGGAAAAAGATCGAACAGTTGAAGATAGATGGCCATAGCATCGCTCCCCTTCGGTTTTGGTACCTTGAGCAGGACCCCGAATACCCTAAACGTAAATCTGTGAGTGTTACCCGAGCAAGGGCTCTGCTTGCAAAAGCCGTAGCATGCGAGATCTGCCACCTTATAAGGCTGGGCAAAGAGGGCAGAGCGACCCTAGACGATACCCCAGTGAAGGAAAAACACATTGCGGTACTGGTAAGGACTAACCAAGAGGCTTTTATTATTCAAGATGCGCTTAGGGCCTCTAATGTGCATGCTGTCTTATATTCTGGAGAAGATGTATTTGGTACTGCCCAGGCATGGGAGATTGAGCAGGTGGCAGGGGCAGTCGCGACCCCTGAAGATGCTCAATTGGTCCGGGGAGCCCTGGCAACAGAGATCTTTGGTTTTGATGCTTCGGATTTGCTACTTCTCGACCAAGACGCTCCCAGATGGGAGGAGATAATTCTTAAGTTCAGACAATACCGCAGGGTGTGGGAGAGAAGTGGTTTCGTGGCCATGTTTTACCAGCTTTTGCAGTCCGAGGGAACTTTCAAGAAGCTACTCGGCACAGTGGACGGTGAGAGAAAAATAAGCAATCTTATTCAGATTTCTGAGGCGGTACAGGAGGCCGCGGTAGAGAAAAGCCTGGGATTACATGGCACAGTAACCTGGTTAGCCAGCCAGCGTAATGCCGAGCCCTCAAGATCACAGGAACGCCAACTGAGGCTTGAGAGCGACGATGAAGCCGTAACAGTCTTGACCATTCATAAAAGCAAGGGATTGGAATTTCCAATCGTGTTCTGCCCTTACGCATGGGCGGGGACCAGCTCTGAAAACAAGGAAGAGATCCTAGTGCATCTGCCCGATAGAAAGGGAAAGTTTGTCTATGATTTTGGCTCCCCACATATAGATGAGCACAGGGCCCTAGCTGCAAAGGAGGAGTTGGCCGAAAATATCAGGCTCCTATATGTAGCGCTCACCAGGGCAAAGAGTGCATGCTATGTTGCATGGGGAGACATAAACCAGACAGACAGTTCAGCTTTGGCCTATCTGTTATGCGGCCCTGATGATTTTGGTGGTGATGAAGTGGTAAGCCAGACAAGGCGTCTTTATGGACTGGCAGTGCGAGATGGGTTAAAGGAAAAACTTGCTGTTCTTCAGAGGCAAAGCAAGGGAGACATGGAGATCCTTTCTCCTCCCCTTGAGGGCAAGGTCCTTCAGCGTCCAAAAAGGGATGCTAAATCGTTCATTGTCAGAAAATTCCGGGGCCACATCCCGAAGGACTGGGGTGTGGGTAGTTTTTCCTCGTTGATATCGGATTATGAGCTGGCCACTGACTTCCCTGATTATGACATTGTCGCCTCCGAAGGGGTTTCCCCCGCAGATCTACCATACAACGGGGCAGGCAAAGCGCAGGAATCTATCCTTGACTTTCCCAGGGGGCCAAGGGCCGGATCCTGTCTTCACAAGATCTTGGAACTTGTGGACTTTTCTGAACGCCACTCAGAAAAATACATTGAGATTATCCGCAAAAGACTTATGGACTTTGGCTATGACTCCTCCTGGACTGATGCCATATACCGCATGGTTCATAATTTGGTAAATGCCAGGTTAGAGCCCTCGGAACAAGGGCCGCGTATAGGGCTAATACCGATGACGCGGCGCCTCAATGAGGTGGAGTTTTATTTTCCACTTCGCAAGATCTCTCCAATGTCGTTGGGCAAACTATTTGAAGATACAGTCGAGTCAGAACCCCTGTTGTCGCTCCCTGAGAGGATCGGGGCATTGAGTTTTTCTCCTATCAAGGGCTTCATGAAGGGGTTTATAGACATGGTATTTGAATGGGAAGGTCGGTACTATTTGGTTGACTGGAAATCCAATTTCCTTGGCCCGACTTTGGAAGATTATGGCCAGGAAAGGATGGCCCAGGAGATGGCAAAGCACCTTTATGTGCTACAATACCATCTTTACTGTGTAGCCCTTGACCAATTTTTGCGTCTGAGAGTTCCAGACTATAGCTATGAAAAGTGCTTTGGCGCTGTTTACTATGTGTTTCTGCGGGGCGTGGACCCGATCCACTCGCCTGAATATGGCATTTACAGGGCGCGCCCAACCGCTCAGGTGATGCAAAGGTTGACAAGGAATCTATTAGATATCCCAAGATAGATGGCCTGTGGACATCTCTGGTGGATGACAAGAGTATGAGCTTCTTAAGGGCATATGAGACTGAATATGAGGGGCGGGTCGAAACTGAGCTTGTCTCACAGATCGCTATTGAGTTTGGAAGATTCATGAACTCATTGGCCGACAGGCCTAGCGAAGGTGTTTTCCTTGGGGCCACATTGGTTAGCCATATGACCACACAAGGTAATATATGCCTTGATCTCCCAGTGGTGGCCGGTAGAGTCGTATATGACGAGCACGGCGATTCGATATGCCACTGTCCTCCTTTGGAGGTCTGGAAAAGAGATCTCTTGGATAGCGGGGTTGTAGGCAGGCCAGGGGATTTCGCACCCCTAATCCTAGATGGGAGGGGTAGGCTTTACTTATATCGGTACTGGCAATATGAGTCTGCGCTTGCCCGGCATCTGTGCCAGAGGGCCGGTGGGCAGCTCGGGGCCTATGACAAGCCAAGGCTCATAGACCTTATAGCGAAGTACTTTCCGTCTTCCATTGATTCCTACAAAATCGATTGGCAGGCGCTTGCCGCCTTTATCTTTCTAATCAAAGGTCTGTGCATTATTTCAGGGGGTCCAGGTACTGGAAAGACTTCCACTGTTTGTAAGATCTTGGGGCTAATACTGGAGCTGAATGCTTCTTGCCCTCTTCGTATAGCCCTTACCGCACCCACTGGAAAGGCCGCAGCGCGGCTCGAGCAGGCCATAAAGGAGACCCGAGAACGCCTTCCCACTGTTCCTGAGACTTGGGAAAAGATACCGCAGCACGCCTGCACTGTGCATAGGCTCCTGGGAGCCCGCTCTTCAAGTCCCTACTTCCTTTACAACAAGGACAATCCCTTGCCCGCCGATATAGTTGTCCTTGACGAGGCCTCAATGGTGGACTTGCCCCTGATGGCGAAGCTCTTTGAGGCCCTTAGGCCTGAGGCCCGGGTCTTGCTACTTGGAGACAAAGACCAACTCGCGTCAGTGGAGGCAGGGGCGGTGTTGGGCGATATCTGCACTGAGAAAAATGTTGAAAAATTTTCGGCAGAACTAATTGAGACCCTTGGGCCAATATTTCCCGCTGCTCATAGGGAACTTGAACGAGGCGCTATTTCAACGGGCCTTCATGACAGCGTTGTCCAGTTGAGAAAGAATTACCGATTCGGGGAGCACAGCGGTATCGGCGCACTAGCTCGTGCAGTCAATTTAGGGAATGCAGACGAGGCACTCGATATTCTCAGAGGTTCAGGCTTTTCTGATGTAGGGTGGTATCCTCTGCCATCGGCCTCCACACTTGCATCTGGACTGGCTGGAACGGTCATAAGTGAATACGGAGCATACTTGCAGGATGGCAGTGTGGCAGAAAAATTTTCCCATCTTGATAATTATAGAATTCTGTGCGCGCTCAGGCATGGGCCATATGGACTTTTCACTATTAATCAGATCGTCCAACGTATATTGGAGCGCCATGGCGTTGTTGCCCCTCTGGGCGAGATTTATCCAGGTCTTCCTTTGCTTATAACAAAGAATGATTACGACTTAGGAATTTTTAATGGAGACCTGGGCATAGTGGTGCATACGGAAAAAGGGGACCGTAGTATGTCTGTGGCGTTTCGCAACCCAGATGGGTCCATAAGAATGGTCCACCCCACAAGGCTCCCCGAATATGAAATTGCCTATGCCATGTCAATCCACAAAGCACAAGGCTCTGAGTTTGACAGGATTACCATTGTGCTTCCCGATACCGATGTTCCAATCTTAACTCGGGAGCTTCTTTACACTGCTATCACAAGAGCAAGGAAAGAAGTGCAGATCTGGGCGACAGAGGAGATATTACGGAAAACTATTACCAGGCGAATACGAAGGTCTTCAGGGC
>CAZAKC010000073.1:0-9402 GCA_964485655.1 uncultured Desulfobacteraceae bacterium | reverse complement strand
TCCCAAAGTAGCGCCCGCCATCAAGGGGATAAAATTTGGGTGCCGGGAACTTGAATAAATCTACGTCATCGCCCATCATAATATTTTCTTTGCAAGGCCCCGTGTCTACCCACCTCGGGGGGATCTTGTTCTGATTTTTTTCCACCCAAACCCTCATCAGGTCAACCAGCGTTGAGTTTCTCGGCTCTCCCATAATAAGAGCGAGGCGCTCTGTGGTGGTGCACACAGAGGTGATTACTGGTGAGTCATAGCCTTTGACGTTTTCAAAGAGTAGAGCAGGGCCACCCTTTTCTTCGTTAAGTTTTGCAATGTGTGAGAGTTCGAGGTTCCAGTCTACCTCTGCTTTGATTCTTTTTAACATTCCCTCTTTTTCTGCCTGCTCAATAAAGTCTCGCATACTCTTCATACGTTTGTTTCCTCCTTTTGCTGTGTTCACGGTCTACTGTTACTCGTTATTTGTTACAGACCTCCAGTACCTCGCTGTTCATAACTCAACATTCCCTTGTGGCTCTTAACTCTAGTGCACTTTAGCTCACTCTTAATTTCCTACGGTATCTTTATCCGTTTCATCGCCTGTTCCATGAGCAGTTGGTACCCCGATTTTTTACCTATTTTGGGTTGAGCCTTCTTCTGGCTCCACACGGTCTCTGGCCTTGCCTGTACTATGAAGATGTTGTCTGGGAAGGGGATGTCCTTGTCAATGGCCCATTCTATGTCCATCGGTCGACCATAGTGGGCCTCGATCTTTCTTGCCATGCGGACTAACTCTTTGATCTCCGGATCCTCCAGACAACATTTTTCCTGCATATCTTCGCTTACCTCAGTATCTATGGTGCCGCCGCCCGCTGGGTTATAGATGCACTGTATATGTTTTTTCGAGACTGTTCGCTCGCTTACTTCCATAATCACCTTGTCCACTACGAATTTGTCCGGATTGACCGAGCCAGAGACCACTGTTTCTCCAAGGCCCCAACTTCCTTCGATTACAACCTTAGAGCGATCACCATCGGTAGGATTCAGGGTAAACATTACACCGGCCGTCTTCGAGTTCACCATCTTCTGGACACCTACACTGATTAGTACCTTTTCGTGCGGAAAATTATTCTTGACACGATAGCTTATGGCTCTGGGCGTAAAAAGGCTTGCCCAGCAATCTCTTACTTTCTCTAATACCTTTTCCCGGCCTTCAACCCAGAGATAAGTGTCTTGTTGTCCTGCAAAACTGGCTGTTGGTAGATCTTCTGCCGTTGCACTGGACCTTACAGCAACAGGCATTGAGTCCTGCGCGCAGCCGTCGCAAAGTGCCTCGTAAGCTTGCTCGATCGCTTCTTTAATCTCTCTGGTAATATCAACGCCCTTGATCAAGTCCTGAATTTTCTTACTTGCTTCATTGACTGAGCTTACGTCCTCAGAGTTCATGTGGGATAGTATTCCGAATATGTCATCCTTTATCCCACTATCCGTAATGAAGCTCAAATAGCTCTGTGTAGTCACCGCAAATCCCGGAGGGACCCTTATTCCTGCCTTGATCATTTCTCCCAGGCTTGCATTCTTGCCTCCTACAGATGAAAGAAAGCCTTTGTCCACCTCTGAGAAATTCAGTACATAATCCATGTCCTGCTCCTCCCGAACCGTGCTCTTTTGGAGCAACTATTTAGGGGGGAAGCGGGGCTCCCCCCCTTTATAGAGAAACCGTTACCAGTTAAGCGGCGCGTTTTACAATAGTCACCACGCCAGTGTCGCCATCCACCCTAATTATGTCGCCGGTATTTATGACTGAGGTGGCCACGCCGGTTCCTGTAACTGAGGGTACTCCGTACTCTCTGCACACGATAGCGGCATGGCTGGTCAGTCCACCAATATCAGTGACCGCAGCCTTTATCTTTGTAAACACAGGGGCCCAGGATGGGTTTGTGGAAGGACAGACCATGATTTCGCCTGGTTTCAACTCGGTTATGTCTTTGAGAAGCTTGAGCACGCGTGCAGGCCCTTCGGCAACTCCGGCAGATGCTGCGAATCCCTTGACTTCATTTACAGCGCCAGCTTCAGGGGCTTCAACGCCCTTGAGCCACTCCTTGACCTTGTCCGTGGTGATACCCCAAAGCATGATGGTAAAAGGCTCTGCAACCTCTTCCGGGGGTACACCTAATGCGGGTGTGGGCATCCATTTGGCGGCAGCTTCGAGAATATTGCGGCGCTTGGCGGCGTTGCCCTTGTAATAGCTGCCCCTGACAGGTATATCAACGCCCAATGCCCAGGCAGTGGACAGCTCGGTGAGCATCTCTGGGATCTCGTAGCGGTTGAACATAAAGATGTCATCCACCTCGTCGAGCATACCATATTTAACCAACAGGGCACCCAGCTCCCTGATCTTGGAATACCATATGGTATGGAGCCAGTGTTCAACCCAGAAAAGGTGGTCTTCAGCGTATCTGTAAATAGTACGAATAGTCTTGTAAGCATCCTCAAATGCCTTGCGGTCTTCGTCTGTTTGAATGAGGCTCCTGTACTCCGCTACGACCTGGTCTCTTTGCTTGTCTATCTCATCAAGAGCGCGTTCAATGGTCTCACCTCTTTCCAGCCTTTCTATATAACTCTTTATGTAACTGAAGGGTATCTCGGGCTGGGTTATCCAGCTTCCCTCATGATGGTACCATCCGCTGCCACAAGACACATAAAACCATGGATCTTTTGCCTTCTCATATTCTTCCAGCCAGCGTTTACCGTCGGGGATCTTTTCTAACTTGGCAATCTTTTGCTCTACCGTGGCATCTGATTTTAGGATGTCTGCGACTTCTCTCATGGAAGTGGCAAGGCGGGCTAGCTGGCACAGTTCCTCTTCTGGTCTGAACATGGATACATAGGCACCAGCTACCATCTTTCCAATCGCACTTTCGCTTATGCCAGGAAACAGCTTGCGGGTGACATCGGCAAACATGAGATACGCCAGGTAAGTAAGGTTGAGCATTTCAAAATGGTACTGCCACGCCTTGATCATCTGGTTAACCAATTTGTCAAAGGCTTCAAGGATATCATATGAGACATAACATCCTGTTGGTGCAGGCAGCACCTGTTCCTCAGGCACATATTTGGGAAGCTCCTGAGGGATGGTCACGGCCTTCATCTGTTCGCCCAAGGCCCTGAATTTTGCGATCCACTTGTCCCAAAGTTCGTCATAGTGTTCAAATACATAAAATACCCTTTTCTCAAAAAGGCCTGCCTTTTCCTGAACAATTTCATCTGGAGGCGGATTGATGGCGCAAATGTACATATAACAACCCACCATGCGCTGAGCGATCCCCTGGGCCGGGGGAATACAGAAGACTCTTGTCGTGTACTGGGATAGAGCGATTTGCCAGGCTTCCTGAAAGATGAGATCTAAAGGTGGAATGGGTTCTGGTGCATGAATTTTATCTTGGTACCAGAACTGGCTGCTCTCCCACTCCTGGCGGTCCTTGGAGAAAAGGTAATGAGAGGGGTACATTTCCTCCCATCCTTCCAATTCCGCCGGCACTTGAAATTCGTGGGGATCCGGGAACCTTCCTGCCTTCTCGTTACTCATGTTGGTCCTCCCTTCATTGGTTAGGGTTAAAAAGATATGAAAACCATTACTGGGACAAGCCTTAAGCCATGAGTCCTTACATGGGAGTTGCTAATCAGTAAAGCAGGATAATTGCATAGTGAGGAAGCGTATTGATAGTGTCAATTTCATTTTCTTTATGTTATATATAAATTATATTTATAGGTGTAGCCTGCTTATAAATTGATCTTAAATGAGGGCCATTCATGTTAAACCTCCATCATCTCCGAGTATTTTATCTTACTGCCAAACATTTAAGCTGTACAAAAGCGGCGGAACGCTTGTACGTCACTCAGCCTGCGATTACATCTCAGCTCAGACGTTTTGAAGAATGCTGCGAGCTCAAGTTGTTCAGAAAAAAAGGCAGAAACATTTATCTTACAGAAGAAGGCAGGCTGCTCTATGAATATGCAAAGCGGATATTTGAACAAGAAAACCGCGTAGAGAGACTGATTGAAGAACTGAAGGGGCTCAGAATGGGGGTGCTGAGGCTTGGAACCACCAAGACCTACGCAAGGTACTTCATGCCAGCGCTTATAAGCAGTTTTCACAGCGCTTATCCGGGGATCAAGATTCATCTGGATGAGGGTAGCTCTCTCGAGATGATAAACAGCCTCATTGAGTTGCGGAATGAAGTAGCAGTGATTGCAAAGCCTATTGAGGAGCCCAGTGTCGAATTTATTCCCTTCAGCCATGAAGAATTGGTTCCGATAGTTCCCCCTTCTCACCCACTTGCTTATAAAAGAGAGGCAGAGGTGGAGGAATTGGCCAAGGAACCCCTTATCATGAAAGAGCAGGGTTCGGGAACCCGAAAGACAGTTGAAGGCCTGTTTGCTGAACACAATCTAACTCCAAATATTCTTATGGAGACAAGCAACGCGGAGTTTATTAAACAATTAGTGGCCCGGGGCGAGGGAATATCTTTTCTGGTGAGGGAAGCAGTGGACGTGGAGTTGAGGGAGGGGAGGTTGGCTGCCGTAAAGATTCGGGATCATGACCTCAGCCTGGACGTCAGCATCGCATACCTAAAGGGACAGCATCTGACTCGGGCCGGTCAGGCTTTTCTTGATTTGCTTCTCAGTATGATTCCACGGAAAGAGGAAGAGGCCGGTATAAAAAGTATTATGGCCCGGATGCTTGCCGAGTGGAAGTGATTTGAATCATATCGTGCATCGTTTCCGCGGCAATCCGTGCAAACTCCGAACTGTTTATATGATATGGGACCTTCTCAATTGAGACCTTATTGGCGAGTGCCTGGCGCAGTGCTTGTACGAAAAAGTTGTTCAAACCGGGGTCAAATAGGGGACCACCCTCCCTGTCGGCCTCAGACCAGCCTTTTCCAGGTATCAGTACTCTTGCATTTTCTGGAGCTTTAAGAAGTTTCTCCCCGATTTGATGTGCAAGCAGCGCGGTTTCATCTTTACTGAGCCGAACAGCAGATCGGAAGTCATAAAAAAAGATCTTGCGTCCTTTGTATTCCTCGGGTACTGCATCCCGGGTAAACTCCAAAACAGCACAGTCAAGCCCGCCCGGAATTACGAGGCGAGGGATAGGATGGGCAGTTTTTATAGGTTCAAGGCGCTCAGGCCCGATGCCGCTGCAATATCCATTCTTTAGTTCATCGGCCAGTTCGTGGGTGGCAAGATCCAGGATTCCATCAAAATATCCTTCTCTGGCGAGTTCCTCCATTGCCATGCCGCCAGTGCCGTTCGCGTGAAAAGGGATAACCTCGTAGTTCATTCTTTCCAGTTCCCTGCGGATTTGCTCTGCTGCTGCAGTGATGAAACCAAACATGGTGAGAGCTATGCAGGGCCTCTTGTGTTTAGGCGCCCACTTGCTTTGTGCCATTGCACATATTGCTGCAGCGGCCTTGTCAAGGATCTTACCTGAGATGCTGTTTACGCCCAGGAGATCTGTGACACTGTGGGTTATGGTGATGTCTTTGGTTCCGATTATAGGCTTCATATCCCTGGAGGCGACGGTAGACACAATTAGCTTAGGTATTCCCATGGGAAGAGTCCTCATTATTGAGGCTGCAATATGGGTTCCACTTCCCCCTCCTGCAGATATGATCCCTGATATTTTTTGTTCACGATGAAGCCTTTGTACCAGGGCAGAGGCCATCGAGATCATTTCGCCGATGGCATGATCACGGGATTTAGAGAACCCGGGGTCGGCCGCTGACAGCTCAGCGTAAAGGTCATAGTCGACAGCTACAGGGCAAGGCCGCCCCGTTCCAACATTTATGGTGATAGGGATAAGTCTTCGGCGTTTAATAGCGTCCCTCATGAAGACGTGCTCTTCGGCCTTGGTATCGTATGTTCCCAACACTATTATTGATAGTCTGTCCACTATTGCGTCTCCTTTCAATTTCAGCAGCCTCTCAAAGGGGCCCTCTGCGGCGTCTCGAGAATACCCTAGTACCGAGTTGCGAAGCAAGAGCCATTTTTCGATAAATGGTTTTGACTTGACCAAATTGTGGATTTGGGTATAAAAGGGACCACTTTAGGCCAATTATAGCGATAAAAGCCTAAGGCACTCATTTGCGGAAGGAGTAAAGGATGTACACTGCTAGCGACCTCAGGAAGGGGTTAAAGATTCAGTTGGACAATGAACCCTATGTTATTATTGACTTTGAGTTTTCAAAACCTGGTAAGGGTCAGGCCCTTTACAGGTGCAAGCTGAAAAATATGATGACAGGGGTCATTATTGATAGAACCTACCGATCAGGCGATACATTCCAGCCTGCCGATCTTGAGGAACGCACAATGCAATTCCTCTATAGCCAGGATAACGAATACTGCTTTATGGATGTTCAGACTTACGATCAGGTTTTTCTTACCGAAGAACAGGTGGGAGAGGCGAAAAATTTTCTCACGGATAATCTGGAGGTTCAGATCCTTTTCTTCGGTGATAAACCCATAGGGATCACTCTCCCCAACTTTGTGGATCTTACTGTAACTAAGGCGGATCCCTGGGCTAAAGGAGACTCGGTGGCTGGTGATACAAAGCCCGTAACGGTGGAAACCGGCTATGTGTTAAGGGTACCTCCATTTATAAACGAGGGGGATAAGATCACGATTGATACGAGGACCGGGGAATATGTCACCCGGGTCAAGGAATGAAATTGACCTTGAGATCGCAAGGCTGAGGCGCCGGAAGCCAACCTTAGTTTTAAGGTCAGGGATCCTTCGTGAGTTTCGTGCGTGCCTCATGGAAAAGGGATATATCGAGGTAGAGACTCCTCAGATTGTGCCTCAGCCAGCCCCTGAGCGTCATATCGATCCAATTCATGTCGAAAACTCCTACCTGCACACTTCTCCCGAGATTTGCATGAAGCGCCTGTTTGCCGCGGGTTATCACCAGATATTTCAAATATGTAAATGCTTCAGAAAAAGTGAAAGAGGCCGCAGGCACCTTCCTGAATTTACCATGCTGGAGTGGTATAGAGCTGGGATAGATTACAAAGGGCTCATGGAAGATTGCGAGACACTGATCTCGGAAGTGGTGAGACGGTTAAGATCCGACTATAGAATCACATATCGTGATGAGGAAATAGACTTTAGCCCCCCTTGGCAAAGAATGAGTGTAAAGGAAGCGTTTGAGCGGTATGGTGGAGTGAATTTGGAAGAGGTGAGAGCGGAAGGTCTTTTTGAAGAGGTGCTGGTTAGGAGAGTGGAACCAAGGCTTGGACTGGGAAGGCCCACATTTTTGTATGATTTCCCAGCGCCCATGGCTGCCATGGCGAAAAGGAAAAAGGATGCTCCAATGATAGAAGAGAGATTTGAAGTTTATGTGGCAGGTATGGAGTTGGCAAATGGTTTCACCGAGCTCAATGATAAGGAAGAGCAAAGAAGACGCCTTGAAGACGAAATGAGAGTGCGGAGAGAGGCGGGAAGAAGCACCTTTGCAATGCCTGAGCGCTTTCTCCAAGCCGTTGGACATATGCCTGATGGTGCAGGTATAGCAGTAGGAATAGATAGGTTTGTAATGGTTCTTGCAGGTAAGGAAGACATCAAGGATGTTGTTACCTTCACCCCTGAGGAACTCTAACTCTGCTTCTCCCTTGATTATCAATGCTGTTCAGGGTATATAAAGGGTCAAATAGCAAAATTCAAAGGGAAAGGTGCGTCTGGTCTGATCTGTCTCGTTCGGCGAAATGGAGAGTTATAGTGACTTTGTTTCAGGACCAGGTCATATTAAATGGTATCATCAACGGCTCACAAGAATAATTGTAAATACCTTCAGCAGGTGGCGAAAAAAAGGACCACAAGATGCCTGTCCTGCGGTAGGGAAAACATTAAGCGTGGCAGGCGTTACTGCAGTAAGGAATGCAGACAACAGATACTCTGGGTTCTTTCCTTGTCGAAGGGGCTCCTGCGAACTTTCAATGCAAGGTATGCGGCCTTTTCGTTTACAGAGCAACACGTCATACTTGATGTGCTTCCTGTATGGACCAAAGGAATATCGCGATTTATTTACAAAAGAACCAACGGACGGAAGCCGGCTGAAGATTTGAAACATCTCATTCTGGAATCAGGGGAGAGGTGGTATGAGTTAGTTGGGAACAAGAATTCTAAGAGCTATGCCTCACTTATCCTTCTTCTGAAAAATCATACTGAAGAGATTGCCCCCGATAGTATCATGCCGAACGAGAAAACCAGCCTTCGACTCTCCCAAGTGAATAAAAACTATCTCAAAATATTAGATCTGAACAAAGAGGACCTTACGGTCGATGACCCTCACAACAAGATTCGTTCAGCGTATAAGAAGATGGCAAAGATTTACCATCCCGATAAAGGAGGGGATGCGGAAAAATTTAAGATTCTGAATGAGGCTCATCAACAGATGCTGATTTGGGCTGAGAACCCTCAGTATACTTGTAGAAGGGCCCTTCATGGCTGCTGGTCGTATGATGGGTCTACAAATAGATGGTCACCGCCATTGTGAGGTATCAGCCTTTAGCAACTTGCGCGCCTGCCTGCAGCAGGCAGGCGCGCTGTGCCCTCGGGTAATTGATGGGACGAACAACCATGTCACTCCCGCGTAAGCGGGAGTCTAGCACAGTCGATTTTCTGGATTCCCGCCCGCCTGACGGTCGGGCAGGCTTTCGCAGGAATGAGGCAAAGCGCTGTCCGTTAGGAGCTGCGAGCATTCAGTATGATGACTTGAACTTTTAGGGGTATGGTTTTTGGCATTCTCCTGACATTTGTCATTGGGCATTTGTCATTAGAGATGAAGCAAGTGAGCCATGGGTGTCCTCTGGTATGCATTATATAAAGGCGATCTCTGTCGGATTAGGCAAAAGGGTGATGGAACCCTGGTCTGTGAAGCCTGGCGCAATGGTAGTTGGGTAGTGGGACCTAACTTTGCTGAGGTGGATTTCACTGGGCGAATGCTGTTTGAGGACGAGGCGCAGGAATGGATTCGGGCAAGGTTTAGGGAAAAGAGGGTAAAGTCAAAGGATAAGCCGATGCCAAGACCGCCAAGGAAAAGGTTTTGATAGTGCTTGTTTGTGCGACTTGAGGCCGAAAGCCTAGGATAGAGCACGGGAAGAGGAAATTGTAGACTTGGTGTGGGAAAGGAAGATATGAAGTGCAGCAATGAATGCCTGGAAGTGATAAGGGGCAGAAGGAGCATCAGGAAGTTTGAGCCTGATGAGATTGATGAGGCTATCATTGAGAAAATCATAGAGATGGGAACCTGGGCCCCTTCTGGACTAAATAACCAGCCATGGCGGTTTGTCATTGTAAGAGACAAGGACCTAAAAGACAGGCTTGCCCAGCAGACGAAATATTCCAAGATAATTCAAAACGCCCCCG
>CAZAKC010000072.1:0-9830 GCA_964485655.1 uncultured Desulfobacteraceae bacterium | reverse complement strand
AGGTCCCCCAGATGCCAATAGTATCCACTCTTGGGGCCAGAGTATGCCACAAGGGCCAGGATGCAGCCCACTACTGCTCCCCAGAATACCATGCCCCCATCCACGATTTTCCATAATGGCTCCAAGCCCCTTGAAAATTTTTCCCAATGAACCGCCACATATACGATCCGAGCTCCAACTACTCCGCCCAGAAGGATAAAAAGCCCACTGCGAAGGCCCTCCTCTAAGCCAAGACCTTCTTTCTTGAACAAGTAGAGCCCTATAGCAAAGCAAGTGAGCAGGCCAAAGGCCACGAAGACTCCGTAAGAGTTAAGGGTTACGCCTCGTATGTGGACTAATTCAGGATACATGAGTCTTCCTCTGCGCATTGATTACGTACAGGGCAAGTAAACAGGTCCCGAGGGTTATGGACGCATCGGCAACATT
The DNA here is from genome assembly GCA_964485655.1 of uncultured Desulfobacteraceae bacterium. Lineage (GTDB taxonomy): Bacteria > Desulfobacterota > DSM-4660 > Desulfatiglandales > Desulfatiglandaceae > B111-G9. The sequence goes on along the minus strand of CAZAKC010000072.1, from coordinate 9,404 downwards.
AAAAGCAGGCCAGTGGAATTTCCCAATATAAAAGTCCAAGAAATCCACTACCTTTCCAAGGCGGAGCCTGTCCATCAAATTTCCGGCTGTACCTCCTATTATCAAAGAAGAACCAAGACCGTGTAGGATGGTTTTCTCCGTGGCCTTTAGGTACCATATGGCAAGAATGGCTATGACCACCAAGCTGACGGCTGTTAAAAAAATAAAAGGAAGATGATAGCCTGGCCGGTTCAGGAGGCCAAACGCCATTCCTCTGTTGTGGATGAGGACGAGATCAAAAAAGCCGGGAATTATCTTGATACTCTGGTAAGGGGTCACGTGTGAGATCACAAAAAGCTTGCTCACCTGGTCGATGCAAAATACGGCCGTTGCTGGCCAGATCAGGAGGTGATGTCCTTTTTCCAATCCCACTATTTACCAATTTGGCCAAGTGCATCTACACACCTTTTACACAAGGTGGGATGCTCCTTGTTCTGTCCAATAGTTTTGTCATGGACCCAGCATCTTTCACACTTAGGGGCGGTGGACGGTGAGACAGAAATCTTGAGCCCTTGAATGGACTCGCTTGCCTGGCCTGACGCCATTTTGTCCAGCGGAACGAGGTCAACCGAAGACACAATAAATATGGAGCGTAGTTGATCCTGGTAAGGGAGAAGTTTTTGCATCAACTCGTGAGAAAGCCCCAGTTTCACGTCGGCATCAAGGGAATGGCCTATCTCTTTATTTTTTCTCGCCTGTTCCAGGGCTTTTGTCACCTCTTTCCTGACTGATATTATCTCTTCCCATCTAGCAGCCAGTTCGGCATCCCTGTATTGTTCCCTTATTGGAATGAATGTTTCCATATGCACGCTTTCAGAACGATTTTTTCCTTTCATATACTGCCATATTTCATCTGCAGTAAAGGAAAGCACTGGTGCCATGAGTCGAACCAACGTCTCGAGGGCCTCGTGCATGGCTGTTTGGGCGGATCTGCGTTCTACAGAGTCTCTTGGAGATGTGTAGAGCCTATCTTTGATGATGTCCAGATAAAAGGAGGATAGATCGAGTACACAGAAGTTATGTAAGTTGTGATAAACGATATGAAACTCGAAGTTCTCGTATGCCTTTAACACTTTTGCACTAAGTTCTTGAAGTCGGTGTAAGACCCAGCGGTCTAGCTCTTGCATTTCCGCGTAGGAAATTGAATTTATCTCGGGATCAAAGTCATCAAGATTTCCCAGTAGATATCTGCACGTATTTCGTATCCTGCGGTAAGCCTCGGTGAGGCGCTGAAGTATTTCATTAGACAGTCTTATATTGTCCGTATAATCTTCCCCGGCCACCCATAGCCGCAATATCTCAGCCCCGTATTTTTGAATTAGTTCTTCGGGTGAGATAACATTGCCGGCAGATTTGTGCATGGCCCTGCCTTGGCCATCTACTACGAAGCCATGCGTTAGAACGCTTTTGTACGGAGCAGTTCCTCTGGTCCCGACGGAGCAAAGTAAGGAACTATGGAACCATCCCCTGTGCTGGTCACTGCCTTCAAGGTATAGGTCGGCAGGGCTCAACAGGTAGTCCCTTTTTTCCATTACGGCGGCATAGCTCACACCAGAGTCAAACCACACGTCCAGGATATCGGTCTCTTTGCGAAACTGATCAGACCCACACCTGGGGCATTTTGTCTCGGGAGGCAGCAGTCGTTGCTCAGGCTCAGTAAACCACACGTCAGCTCCGGCCTGTTCAACCATTGTGCTGATATGGTCAATAATTTCCTTGGATACTACGACCTCACCACATTCCCTGCAAAAAAATACTGTGATGGGGACACCCCAAGCCCGTTGCCTGGAAATGCACCAGTCGGGGCGATTTTGAATCATGCTCCAAATCCTGTCCCTGCCCCACGAGGGTATCCATCTCACTTGATTAATGGCCTCCAGTGCCTTTTTCCTGAGGCCAGTTTTTTCCATGGAGATAAACCACTGTTCTGTGGAACGGAAAATCACAGGTTCCTTGCATCTCCAGCAATGGGGATATTCGTGGGTAATATCTTCTTGTTTCACCAATACCCCGAGCTCCTCTAGTTTGTTGTTAACCACCTCGTTAGCGTCAAAGACCTGCAAGCCGGCAAAAAACTGCACATCGTCTGTGAATTTGCCCTCATCGTCTACCGGAGAATAGGCATCAAGGTTATATTCGAGGCCAGTTTCGTAATCTTCTCTACCGTGGCCGGGGGCCGTATGAACACAACCTGTTCCGGCATCAAGGGTAACGTATGGGGCAAGGACCAACACCGATGGTCTGTCGTACAAGGGATGTTTGGCCTCCATATTTTCTAGTTCCTTACCCTTGAAGTTTGCCAAGATATTAAAATCCTTTATGCCAAAACTATCCATGCACACATACAGGAGTCCCTCAGCCATGAGGAGAACGCCGTGTTCCTTTGTCTCCACAGCTACGTAATCGTAATCCGGATGGAGAGCTATAGCCAGGTTAGCGGGTAGGGTCCATGGTGTCGTGGTCCAAATAAGCACGGACACATCCTTACCCTTCAGCGCGGGGAACTTCTCCGACAGGTCAGAAATCATGGGGAACTTCACGTAAATAGATGGCGAGGTGTGGTCCCCATATTCGACCTCTGCCTCAGCCAGAGCTGTCTTGCAGTAAATACACCAGTAAATGGGTTTCTTGCTTCTAACCAGGCTGCCATTTAGGGCAAACTTGCCGAATTCTCTGATGATGGTAGCTTCATATGGGTAGTTCATAGTAAGATATGGTCTGTCCCATTCACCCAGCACCCCGAGGCGCTTGAATTCTTCTCGCTGGATGTCAATATATTTTTCGGCATATTGCCTGCAGTATTGCCTGATCTGCACTTGGGTCATTTGCACTTTTTTGGAGCCAAGCTCTTTGTCAACCTTATGCTCAATAGGCAAGCCATGGCAATCCCATCCTGGGACATATGGGGAGTCGAATCCGGCCATTTGCTTAGATTTTATGATAATGTCTTTGAGGATCTTGTTGAACGCAGTGCCCATGTGAATGTGACCATTTGCATAGGGGGGGCCATCATGTAACATGTATTTGTCTCTGCCTTTTGAGGCTTCGCGAATTTTATCATATAGTCTGATTTCCTCCCACCTCTTGAGGATCTCAGGCTCCTTCTTGACTAGATTAGCTTTCATGGGAAATTGTGTCTTGGGAAGGTTGAGCGTTTGCTTATAATCCATGCCTAACTAGCCTCCGAGTCAATGATAATCAGGCAAATTAACAGATAACCATAATCAAGTCAAACCGGAATGTAAGGCATTGACAGGGGCGTGGATTCGAAGTATTAAAAAGCTAAGTATACATCAATTTTCAAATTGACAACCCCGTTTTCAAATCAGCAGTTTTGAGATTTTACCTTGTTGATATCATTGGGTATAGTTTTCAAACAGAAATTATTTTGGATGCCAGTGAGGGGAGATAATGATTAAAGCTAAATTGGCACTGCTTGGGTTGTTGTGTGTTTTTATGACGAGCTGCGTTTATCTTGGTTTTTTTGCGGCTGGGACGGCGGCAGGAATAGGCGGTTATAAATATCGCAATGGTGTGCTAACGGTTGTCTATGAAGCTCCCTATATGGACACATGGGAGGCGAGTCTTAAGGCGCTGAACGAGATGGGGCTGCGGGTTATTAAATCAGCTCATGATCTCACCACCGGGGTGATAGAAGCCAAACGAGTGGACAACAAATCTGTCACCATAAAAGTAGAATATAAATCCGCCAGGGAGACGAAGGTTGGTATCCGTGTAGGTATATTTGGCGATGAAGAGGCGTCCAATGTTATAAAGGAAAAGATACGACGCGTGCTCTCTAGGTCCTGACGCCCAATTGCTCGATCATGCTGTGAGCAAAGTGAATCACATAGTTCCTCTGACCTTTTGTACAATAGCCGGGGCACGTACATCTCATTGACTTGAGGCTGCGTACAAAAAATTCCAGTTTTATCCAATGATCACTCAGCTCCACAGCAAAGACGTGAGGCCTACACTCGGAGTGGGCATACTGGGTTGGGCTGAGTAAATCATCGGGAATCCTGACCCAGAATATTTTGCTCAGAGAAGAACTCATTGCATGTTCACCGAGAAACTTTGCAATCTTTTTCATATCCGTGGTTGAAATCTCGTCAATAAGATATGCTCGCATCATTTGAGTCCTTATCTTCCGTCTGGTCCACCCTGACACCGTAAATAAGGGCATCTACTACAGAGTATATCCATAATGCCACAAATCCAGCTATAATGACAAACAGGGCGGTGGGGTGATAGTGGGCAAGTGCCTTCATTATACCATCGGGACTAAAAGGATATAGGCGAGGGTGCTTTATCATAAAGTTTATGATGGAATACAACTGCACGAGCAGGGCTACAAATAGACCAAGGGTCACTAACAGCAAAATGACCCCCTTCTTGAGCTGATGGTTGAGAACTTGCCCTAACCCTGGTATTACGAGGCCCGAGGCCAAAGGTGAAATAAATACTTTTTTCATGAAAAAGAAATGTATAAGATAGAAACGCCTGTGTCAATAAACCTGTCAGAGCGTTTCATTGCAAAGTGTAATTTCAACTGAGAGAAGGAGGAATATATATGAAGCGCTACCTGATGATTCTCTGTTTGGTGGTTAGCTTAGGGATTACCCCCTTTGTTTGTTGGGGTAGCAGAATCCTAGTTGTAGAGAGATTTAGTGCTGCGGACAAAGGGAGGCTTCCTAGAGGATGGAAGTCAAGAAATGATAAGCTCACGCGAAAGGCAAAGTCAGTTTACAGGGTGATGGTGGACAGTGATAATGATGCGTATTTGGCGGCCCATTCTAGAGGCGATGCAATCCAGTTAGGCAAGGAGGTGGAGATCAGCCTCTCCGAGTTCCCTATTCTCAAGTGGAGATGGAAAGTTGACAAGCTCTGCCAAGGGGCAGACGAACGATATAAGAAGACGGGTGACAGCCCGGCAGCAATTTACGTGGTATTTCCCACGTGGAAAAAGTGGAATCCTCGGGCCATAAAGTATGTGTGGAGCGCAAGCGGGCTTCCGAAAGGGTTTGTTACAGAGAGCCCCTATGCCTCCGAGACGAAGATTATTATTTTAGAAAATAAGAATTCACCTCTGGGTAAGTGGGTGGAGGAAAGGGTTGATGTAAGGCGTGACTATCGAAAGTTCTGGGGTAAAAAGCTGAAGAAGATAAAATTGATAGGCCTAATGACCGATTCGGACAATACTAAGAAGGAAGCTATCGCATGCTATGATGATATCGTGATGAAAGGGCAGGACTGAGGAGGCTGGGTGGCTACCATTAAAGAGATAAAGGCCGGGGTTCAGGTGAATATACCCTACAGGATGCTCAGCAAGGGGTATTTAGATGCATTCATTAACCACAGCTTAAACCCGGAAATAGGTCTCGATGCATCGGCCCTGGATAACACTAGGCATGAAGAGTTTAGATATGTGAAAAAACAACTTGCACGTGTCGGGCTTACGACGACCCTTCACGGTCCATTCATAGACATGTCTCCCGGCTCCCCTGATCCTCAGGTGTGGGAGTTAACAAGAAGGCGTTTTGCGCAGGTCATAGATGTGGCTCGCATCTTTGTGCCCAAAGCGGTGGTTTTCCACGCAGGCTACGACCACAGGCGGTATGGGTTTGTAAAGGAGGAATGGTTCGAGCAGAGTCTAAGGACGTGGGAGTGGGTGAATGGTGTTCTTAATGATGAGGGTATCTCTGTCTCTCTGGAGAATGTCTTTGAGGAGTATCCGGAATATCTCCTTCCTCTTTTTGAGCAGTTGCCAGGCGAAACTGTCAAGTTTTGTTTCGATACGGGCCATCAGGCCGCTTTTGGTCTGGCTCGATTACAAGATTGGCTGGCCGTGCTTGGCCCCTACATAGGCCACTTGCATCTCCATGATAACAACGGTAAAGGGGATGATCACCGTGCTCTCGGAAGCGGCTCCATTGACTTCCACGTGTTATTTGACTGGTTGGCGGAGCACTTCAAGGTGCCGCCTATTATAACATTGGAGCCGCACAAAGAGGAAGACCTGTTGCCTAGTCTCAACTGGCTTGAGGCCCGTTGGCCTTGGTAAATGAAAAGTGGTGCTGATCGATCCCTTTATTATCTGATTGTAGGAGGTATGATAACACCTCTTTCTGTTTGCCTTTGAAAATAACAGGCGTAAAGTCGGGGCCGCCCCTCATATTTATTTGACATTTATCATGCTAGGATTTAGGTAGTCCTGAAACACTGATTTGTGGAGGAGACAATTTTTTCTTTGATGGAGGATTAAGGTCATGTTTTTGAAGGATATCGATATATCTAGGCACATTGTTCAGACATATATGGATAAGTTGTTGCAATCTTTGGAGCTTGACGTGGCATTGGTGGGGGCGGGCCCAGCAAATCTCGTAGCGGGCTATTTTCTTGGTAGCGCTGGTTTGCGGGCAGCGATCTTTGAGTCGAAGCTTGCTCCTGGAGGTGGAATGTGGGGCGGGGGTATGATGTTCAATGAGATTGTGGTGCAAGAAGATGCATTGGAGGTCGTAGAGGCACTAGACATTAGCATCAAAGAGAAGGGTGATGGATATTTTACCATGGACAGTGTGGAAGCAACATCTACAATCATTTCCAGATGCCTCAAGGCTGGCACAAAGGTGTTTAATTTAGTAAAGGCCACTGATGTGCTGTTCAGGGATCAAAATGGTTCGCCACGGGTATGTGGGTTGGTGCTGAGTTGGTCACCAGTTGAAAACCTTGGCCTTCATGTTGATCCTCTTGGAATAGAGGCAAAGTTTGTCATTGATGGGACAGGGCACCCTGCTGAAATTTGCCATATAGTAGCCAGAAAGATGGAAGTCAAACTCCGCACCAAAACAGGCGGAGTGGTGGGGGAGATGCCGCTTTGGGCGGAAAAGGGGGAGGAGTTTACAGTAGAGAACACCGGCGAGGTATTTCCTGGTCTTTATGTGGTAGGAATGGCTGCCAATAATGCCTTTGGTGGTCCGCGTATGGGACCCATATTCGGTGGGATGCTGCTATCAGGGAGAAAGGCAGCAGAGGAGTTAGCCAGAAAGATTAGGGGCTGATGCGCCGATAGTTGCCTCTAAAAACCCCTTGTTCGCTGAAATAGAGGGTCACATGAGGTCTGTTAAGAATATGCGTCTTTATTGCTTTACTCCAGGGCCCTTTGGCAAAGGGAGAGATCCTCTCGCAATCGTGGAAGCAGAGATTCGTGGAGGGGCAGACGTTATTCAATTGCGAGAGAAACAGATGAGCAAACGTGATCGCCTCGAGTTTGGGATGAAGGTAAGAGAACTTACTCGGAGCCACGATGTAATGTTCATTGTTAACGATGATGTGGATTTGGCTCTCATATTGGATGCAGATGGCGTCCACCTTGGTCAAGATGACATACCCATTCAGTTCGCAAGGCCCTTGATGGGTGACAAGGTTATAGGGGTATCCACGCATTCTCTGGATCAAGTGAAGGAGGCTGTGGAAGGGGGGGCAGATTACATTGGATTTGGCCCGATTTTTCGCACAAATACGAAAGAGGACACAGAACCTGTGGTAGGGGTGGGGTTGCTTTCCAGGGTAAAAGATATTTGTCCTATTCCTTATGTAGCAATCGGGGGGATAAGCAAGGAGAACCTAGTCGAAGTAATGGGGGCAGGTTGTAGTACGGTTGCAATTATCTCTGATATCCTTACAGCACATAATATAGAGGAAAAATGCAGGGAGATAAAGAGGCAGTTAACAATGAGCACCTGATGGATCATCCGTTCGCCAGGTCCACACCCACTGTGGAAAGGGTGAAGAGGCTGCTGGATGTGGTCAGCACAGAGGACGTAGTGGCAATCCTTATTAATGCAGACCCGGATTCCATGGCGAGCGCAATGGCACTAAAACGCCTTTTCTGGAGGAAAGTTAAAAAAATCTCTGTGTATCATATTAATCCAATTCGTAGGGCCGACAACCTAGCATTTGTAAAACACTTGAAAATAGATCAGCAACCGATCAGACAACTGTCACCGTCAAGGTTTACGAAATTTGCTATCGTAGATTCCCAGCCTCATCACAACGAACAGTTTGCCCAACATCAGTTCGATATCATCATTGATCATCATCCGGTGGGACCAGATATAAAGGCTCAGTTTGTGGACATAAGGGCTGAGTACGGGGCCAACTGCACGATTATGACTGAGTATCTGAGGGCTGCTAAAATCAAACCTTCTCCTCGCTTGGCCACTGCACTGTTTTTTGGGATAAAGACCGATACTGACAATTTCGTGAGGGAATCTTTGGCAAATGATGTGAATGCATTTCGTTACCTTTATCAATTCACCAACATGAATATTATCAAAAAGATTGAATCCTCTGAAATGACTCGCAAGACCCTGGCGAGTTTTCAATTAGCCATGGAAAAAGTCAAGATTTTTCATAACACTGCATTTGTGTATATGGAGGAAGTGCGGGATCCTGACGTGCTGGTGATGATAGCGGATTTTTTCATGAAGCTTGCAGAAGCAACGTGGAGTATCACTGCAGGCGTGTGGAACGAGACACTGGTTGTTATTCTCCGCAATGCTGGTTTCAGAGGCAATGCAGGAAAGGTGGCAGAAAAGGTATTTGGCCACATGGATGGCAGCGCAGGGGGCCACAAGGGTGCTGCTAGGGCTGAAATTCCTATGGAGATCATCAAGAGTGAAAGCAAGGGTGGCGATATTGAGAAGTTCTTATTGAGTGCCTTCCGTGCAGTGCTTTAGAAGGAAAGATTTGTCATGGCAGTTGAGGTGAGACAGGTAAGTGAGGACCTGATCAGAGATGTTAAGCTCCTTATTGAAAAAGGAGACGAGGAGACGCTTGCCAGTCTTATTGACGAATTGCGCCCTGCGGACGTGGCTGATTTAATTGAGCATTTGGATCATGATGAGCGATTGTTTGTTTTCAAGATCCTTGAGCCTGAGGGTGCTGGCGAGGTGTTGGTAGAGATAGAGCCCCCCATTCAAGGGCGACTGCTGGAGGATCTGGACAATGATGCCCTGAGTGAAATTGTTCAAGAACTTGAATCTGATGATGCAGCGGATGTCATCGGTGATTTGCCTGCTGATAGGGCCCGGGAAATCATAAGAGGCCTCACTGAGGAAGTCTCTGAAGAGATAGAAAAGCTGTTGCCTTATCCCGAGGACACAGCAGGTGGCATAATGGGCCTGGAGTATGTGGCCATCAGGGCTGACTCCACGGTTCAGGAGGCCATTGAAGTGATCCGGGAAAAGGGCGACGAAGTCGAGAATCTCTATTACCTTTGGGTGGTGGATGATGATAATCGCCTTGTGGGTGTGGTCTCACTTAAAGATCTGTTGTTGGAGCCCAGGGATAGAAAGATCAGC
>CAZAKC010000071.1:0-10117 GCA_964485655.1 uncultured Desulfobacteraceae bacterium | reverse complement strand
CTTAGATCTTTCCTTAGCTCACGAGAGGCAGTTTCCTGGGCCGTGCCCCATGAGCCCTGATCACTGTTAATCCCTTCTGAAATTAGCATCCTCAGTCGGCTAGCTTGGTCCATACTGTACCACCTCGCCGCATAGTTGCATTGGTCTAACGCGATTGTTGCGCAATATCATCTCACCCAGTCTTTTTCTCGTTGCAGGCTCTATATCCTCGGGCACGCTCTGTCCTGTGGTGAGATAGGATACTGGCCTTTTCCGCTTAAGAAGAAAATTTATCATTGCTGATCCATCTACAAGTTCGTCCAACTTAGTAAAGATATAGCTCTTGAGAGGAAATAAACTGTATGCCTCTTCGGCTGCCAGCAAACTTTCCAACTCCGTGTTAGCACTCAACACAAGGTAGTGATGAATTGGACAGGGCACGTTCAATACCTGGCCTATTCTGGAGACATCTTCTTTATTACGGGGGCTTCTTCCTGCCGTATCAATTAGAATTACATCGGCCTCTTTATATCGCTTAAGGGCGGCCCTCAGTTCCGCCGAGTTATCTGCCACCTCCAGCGGCAGGCCCATTATGCGAGCATAAGTCTGCAGTTGGGCCACGGCCCCGATGCGATAGGTATCCACCGTTACCAGGGCCACCCTTAGCTTCTTTTTTACCTTATACATTGCTGCCAACTTCGCGATGGTGGTTGTCTTGCCGACACCAGTTGGCCCCACAAACGCGTATATCTTTTGCTTCTTGTGTATGGCAGGGTCTTTTGTCACCCTAATAGAACTGAGTATATCGAAAAGGCATTCCCGCAGTTCGTTTTTGGATACAGAGCCTGTGCCTTCTATGCTTTGTCTCTTGCAGCGCTGTTCGATGAGACGAATATTGTCCGGCCTTATTCCAAAATGCCTGTAATAGACATAATGATTACGTGGGATGCACAAGTCCGCCAGATTGCTTGCACTGACGCTAGAGGCCTCCAGTGCAATGAGGAAATGAGTTATCTCCTTTAATCTCGCCTCCAGCGTAGACCACTTTCGCTGGAAGTCTTTAACTGCACCGGGACTACCTTCCCCATCACGTCTGACAGCAGAGTCATAATCCACCGCAGCAGTGACCTCTATTTGCTCCTCACCCGCTCCATGGCCTCCTCGCCCAGCAACAATAGTCCTTGTACCGAGAATAACGGCCTCTGGACCCATCTCCTCCTTTACTTTCTGGAGCGCTTCCTGTGAATTTCTGGCCACAAATCGCTTGATGTTCATATCTAGATGCCTATCTCACCCAATGATTCTATCTGTATGCTGTTTGGTATCTCATTGTGCGAAATAACCGCCACCTGTACCTGGAACCTCTCGCACAACTTCTTTAGATGGCGCCTTATGGTGGCTGAACATAACAGCACGGGTTGTTCGATCCTCGTGGCTGCTGATTCAACGGCCTTTTTTATCGAAGAAATGATCCCTTCTGCCTCTGATGGTTCAAGTGCAAGGTAAGCACCATAGTCTGTCTGGCTTATGCCTCGAGTTATCTTATCTTCTATCTGTGGCGATACGGCTATCACCTTGAGGACATTGCGTTTGTCCAGGTATGGCCTGACCAATGTCCTGGACAGTCTCTGTCTCACATACTCCGTTAGCAGATCAGTGTCCTTTGTGATGGGTGCGTAATCAGCCAGCGTCTCGACTATGGTGAGTAAGTCTCTTATGGAAACCTGTTCGCGTACAAGATTCTGCAGGATTTTCTGCACCGCTCCAACAGTAAGGAGTGAAGGAACAAGCTCCTCCACTGCCTTAGGATGCGTAGTGGCAAGGTTGTCCAAAAGTCTCTGAACTTCCTGACGTCCGAGGAATTCATATCCGTATTGACGGACTATCTCCGACAGATGGGTTATAATAACGCTTGAAAGGTCTACAACGGTATATCCAGCAAGCTGAGCATCGCCCTTCTTCTCAGGAGATATCCAGAGGGCTGGCAACCCAAATGCAGGCTCCTTGGTGGGGATACCATCAATCCTTGCCTTTACATCTCCAGGATCAATGGCAAGATAGTGATCCATCATCAGTTCGCCCCTGGCCACTTCGTTACCTTTAATACAAATGGAATACTCGTTGGGCTTAAGCTCCAGATTGTCTCTTATATGCAGAGAAGGAATTATCAAACCCATCTCGAGTGCGTACTGCTTCCTTAATCCTCGTATCCGTTCAAGCAAATTTCCCTGGCTCTGATTATCAACCAAAGGGATAAGCCCATAGCCTATCTCCAGCTCCAGCAGGTCCACGGGAAGCAGGGCCTCTACTTGCTCGGGACCTGCGCCACTTGCGGCTTTCTCTTGGTCCTCTTCTGTTTTCTCAATTGCCGTCTGTTGGGCTGCCGATACTGTCCTGGACAAAAAGTAAACTGTACCGGACAGAAGCATAAACGGAACAGCAGGGATTCCAGGCGCCAGGGCAAATAGGAAAATTATCCCTGATGCAATCCTCATAGCTCTGGGCTGCAAGCCAAACTGTCTTACAACTTCAAAGCCCATGTTGGCCTCTGAGGCCGCCCTACTCACAAGAATGCCAGCCGCAGTTGAGATGACGAGAGCAGGTATCTGGGATACAAGCCCATCACCAATAGTCAACAACGTGTAGTTTTGTACGGCAGTGGACAGATCAAGATGTTTCTGCAGCACTCCTATAACCAGACCACCAATAATGTTGATCATGGTTATGACAATGCCCGCTATGGCATCGCCCCGTACAAACTTGCTCGCACCATCCATGGCACCGTAGAATTCAGCTTCCTTTGAAATCTCTGCTCGTCTGGCCCGCGCTTCATTTTCATCGATAAGGCCTGCGTTTAAATCAGCATCTATGCTCATTTGCTTGCCCGGCATTGCATCCAGAGTAAATCTCGCAGCGACCTCTGCAATACGGCCTGCTCCCTTTGTTATGACTACAAAGTTGATTACTACCAGGATCATAAACACCACGAGGCCCACTGTCGTGTTGCCCCCTACCACAAATGCCCCGAAGCTTTTTATGATCTTCCCTGCAGCCATTGACCCCTTGTCACCGTTGAGCAAGATCAATCTCGTGGATGCAATGTTGAGAGAAAGGCGAAACAGGGTAGTAATCAAAAGTAAAGAAGGAAACACAGAGAAATCCAGTGGCCGCAATGTGTATATGGTCAAGAGCAGGATCAGGACGCTCAACGTTATGTTCAGCGCAAGGAGCATATCCAGCATTGGAGGGGGCAAAGGGATGATCATTACCAGCAAAATACCCACAATTCCCAATGCTATGGCGATATCGCTGTTTGCTCCAAGCGAGAATTTGCCCAATGATAATCTTGCAGAGTCCATTTCCACGGTTTACTGTCCTGCCCTTCCTTTTAGCTTATAGACATAAGCGAGAATTTCGGCCACCGCCTGGTACAGTGAAGATGGTATTTCTTCGCCGATATCCACCAATTTATACAAATTTTGTGCCAGGGGCTTGTTCTCTATTAACGGGATGTGATGGTCCCGGGCCACCTCACGGATCTTGAATGCTATGTGTTCCGCCCCCTTTGCCACGACTTTGGGGGCGCTCATGCTTAGCGCATCGTACTTCAGGGCCACTGAAAGGTGACTTGGGTTCGTTATGACCACATCAGCCGTTTTCACCTCCTCCATCATTCGTCTTCGCGCCATCTCCCTCTGAATAGCTTTAATTCGGCTCTTTATAAGAGGGTCCCCCTCGGTCTGTTTAAATTCTTCTTTCACCTCCTGTTTTGTCATCTTGAGGCTCTGCTCAAATTCCCATTTCTGGTAGAGATAATCCAGTAAGGCCAGTAGGGCTATTACTATTGTGCTCTTGGCCATTACCTTCATTGAACTATGGCCTAAGTAGCTGATTATCTGCACTTTATCCTGATAGGTTAGCAACACCAGATGACCTAGTTCCCCTTTTACCACCGACATTGCTGCCCAACCCACTATGGCAATCTTTGCTATGGATTTGGCCAGCTCAACAAGGGTCTTTTTTGAGAAGATCCTCTTTGCACCTTCGACCGGGTTGATTTTTGACGCCTTTGGCGCCAAGGGTTCGACACTCCATATGAGTCCTGTTTGCGCCAAATTGGCCACTAACGCTATCACCGCCAGCGCTAGCATAATGGGAAAAAGCAACAGGGTATAAAAGCGAAGATAATTGCTGGCAGCCACAAACACATCCATGTTGCCCGAATTGATATATTGCGCGGAGACAAATGCCCGCTGCATCATGTGGCCCAGCGAAAACATCATCCGCTTGCCCCCAAAGACAAAAAAAAGCAGGGCAGCACCCATCACTGCGACAGAGGATATCTCCCTGCTCTTCCCTACCTGCCCCTTTTTTCGCGCCTCTTCTCGCCGCTTTGGGGTTGGTTGTTCAGTTTTTTCTTGAAAGGATTCTTCAGGCATTATTCTTTACATGAGATGTAATGTTCTTATTGCTATCTCCGCCATGCGTCTTACCAGGGCAACAAAAAACGGAGAGAGGCTGTTCATGGTCACTCCCAATAAGATCAACCCCAGTCCAATATTGATGGGAAAGCCAACCATCAGGATATCCACCTGAGGCACAGTCCGCGCCACAATACCCAGGCCGAGGTTTGCCAAGAAAAGGGCGATCAAAATGGGTGCTGCAATCTTCAATGCAATAACAAACATTTCTGAACTTGCCTTTATCAGTGTTATAAAAAGAGCTGGAGATCCCTTGAACCCATCTGGTGGTATCACCTTGAATGAATAGGCTATTGCCTTGATAAAAGCATGATGACCATTTACAGAAAAAAACACTAACACAGTTATCAAATAGAGGAACTGGGACATGACAGAGCTTTGCCCCCCTGTCTGAGGATCCATTACGCTGGCCATATTGAAGCCCATTTGAAAGCCCATGAACTGTCCCGCCAGCTCCACTGAAGCCAGGATAAATTTCACACCCAGCACAAGGCAAAACCCGATCAGAAATTCCGATGCAACCACCATAAAAAATCCAAGCGTCGTGTCAGGCAGAGTGGCACGAGGCACTGATGGAAGCATGGCAATGGTTAGAACCATGGAGAACCCAACCTTCCACAGTGTAGGCAGACCCCTTGCTCCAAAAAAAGGAAGCATGAATACTATGATGCTAACCCGAAGCAGAACCCAGAGAAACGTTTGAAATTGTATCGGGTCTAGCATTGGCAATTGCATCGGTTTTCTTCCTGCCTCACCCTTACCGGATGAAGTGTGGTATGCTCTCTATGATCCTGGTAGTGAAAAAGCTCATTTTGTGAAGCATCCAGGGTGCCGCTGCCATGAGTGTGAGCAGGACCGCTATAATTTTAGGGACAAATGTCAAAGTCATCTCCTGCACTTGTGTGGTGGCCTGCAAAATTGCTATAACCAGACCTACCAGCAACCCTACGCCCAAAAGCGGCGCAGAAATCAAAAGACTCAACTTTACTGCCTCATTAGCCAGGGTCATTACAGATTCAGGCGTCATAAGTTTTCCCCATCACAAAAAGCTCTTTACCATAGAGCCGACCAGCAAATTCCAGCCATCTACAAGTACGAAGAGCATCAATTTAAAAGGAAGTGAAACCATAAAAGGAGGAAGCATCATCATCCCCATTGACAGCAGGACGCTTGCCACAACCATGTCGATTACGAGAAATGGGATATAAATGAGAAACCCTATCTGGAATGCTGTCTTGAGTTCGCTGATAACGAAAGAGGGGACCAGGACCAGAGTTGGTACATCCTTCATGGTCCTTGGCCTTTTATGTTCAGAGACCTTCATAAAAAGGGCAAGGTCTTTCTTTCTCGTTTGTTTGAACATAAATTGCCTTATGGGATCAAGAGCTTTTTTGATTGCCTCCTGCTGGGTAATCTTTTCCTCCAAGTAAGGCTGTAACGCGTCTTGATTCACCTTGTTATAGACAGGGGACATGATAAAGAAGGTAAGCAGAAGGGCCAGCCCTATCAGTACCTGATTAGGTGGCATTTGCTGAGTACCAAGCGCATGACGGATAAGGGAGAAGACCACGATTATCCTCGTAAAAGATGTCATCATGACCACAATAGCCGGTGCAAGGGAAAGTACAGTCAACAGTAAAAGGATCTGGAGCAGCATGGAAAATTGATGTGGCTTACTTGCCTCCTGTACTCCTATTGTGATGGTAGGGAACATGGGTCCATTTTGAGCCACACAGTCCCCGGCGAGAAGGAGCAAAACCGCCCCTATCCCGAGCATAACAATTAAAACCCTTGTTTTGCGCCGAACCTTCATTGCCTCTGCCCACTCCGCAATACCTGGTTGAGCAGCAGTTTTTTTGCCTGCAAGATCCGTTGAAAGGAACCACCAGGGCGAGCAGATGTATGGTTTTTGCCCGCAACTTCTTCGGTTGGCTCCATTGTGGACAGAAGGTTAATGTTATCCGTGCCAACACCAAGCACCAGCCATTTTTCCCCAACCTCCACAACAGTCACAGACCTCTTTGGTGCAATAGGCAATGACCCTACAATCCTCATGCTGGGGCCGCCCCGGGAGACAGCGCTAAGGCCTCTAAGGCGCTTGAGGAGGTAAAAGACAACTATTATGATGCCGACTATCAGGGCCAATGATGCCAGCATCTTTAATGTGGCTGCTGTCATGTCTGCGCTCGGAGAAGTTCCCTTGCCTGAGGGACTTTCCATGGCCCCTGAAATACCAGCAAAACCAAAAATACACCAGGCAGCAAAGAGCATCGCTGCCAGAGTAGTGCTGCAATTTTTTGATGTAAAATATTTCATCATTGCTTTTAGGCCAGCTTCTTGACTCTTTCTCCTGGACTTACGATGTTGGTCAGCCTTACGCCAAATTTCTCATTAACTACTACTACCTCACCTTGGGCCATTAGTTTTTGATTCACATAGATCTCCACTGGCTCGCTTGTCATTTTCTCTAGCTCTACAACCGAGCCCTGACCAAGCTTCAGCAGGTCACCTATCTGAATCTTGGTCCTTCCCAACTCCACTGTGATTTCAAGAGGCACGTCTAGAAGAAAGTCTAGACTCTGGCCATCTCCTGTATTACCTTCCTCGGGTTGCATCTCAGAGAACTCCATTGTCTCTGTCTTGTCGTCCTTGTCCTGCATTTTCTTCTGATCCACCTCTGAGTTGTTTTCTCCTTGGACGTTGGCTTCCTCTTCAGCCATCTCTACACCTCGCTCTTTTGAACTTTGCGGCCTCGTAAACCCTCCCTCAGGTGTTTCTTACCTGATGCAAACAGCTCTATGGCCTCTTTGGTGTGCCCCCCTTCATTTCCTTCTGCAAATCACCTCAATTCTTTTCAATTCATTGGTGAGGACAACTTGTCCATGACACCTTGCACCTTGAAGACCTTCCTGTTGCCGTGTTTTCCTGCCATTCCAATAAATTTTCTCCTTCCCTCCACCTTGGCTATCAGCTTACTTTTGAGGTCATTTTCCAGGATCAGTATGTCCCCTTCCTTCATGTTAAGGAATTCCCTCACCGACAAATGCGTCAGACCAAGATCAACACTCATAACAACAGGGACAGATCTCAACTGATTTGATAGTTTTTCGACCCAGAGCTTATCAACATCTTCTATTTCCTCCTGGAATCCCCCTGAGAGCTTTTCCCTTATTGGCTGGATCGACGCATATGGGAGGCAAACTATGATATGCCCAATGGGTTTATTGAATTCTACTTCCATCTTTACTGACACCAGGAATTCGGTGGGATGAACCACATTAACTGCCAGTGCATTGGTTTCCGATCTTACAAACGTGGTTTTCACCGGGAAGATCTCAGACCATGCGCTGCTCATGTTATCAAGAACAATGGACACTATCTTCCCAATTATCTTCTTCTCTATGGGTGTAAAATCACGTCCCTCCACCTTTGTACTATCCGTGCCGCTGCCACCCAGATAGGCCTCCAACAGGTTAAAAACCAGCCTGCTTTCCAGAACCAGCATTCCCGTTCCTTTCAGTGGCTCCATCTTAAACAAGTGCAGGCTTGTGGGAATGGGCAGTGCACGTTGGAATTCCTCAAATTTGATTAGCTCCAGATTTCCCGCATCTACTTCGACCATCCTACGCAAAGACGCAGATAAGCTATTCTTCAGATTCACTGCGAACTTTTCATTTATCATCCCCAGAAGGGGCATATCCCCCTTGAGGTTTCTTCCCTGTGTGTTCCAGTCATAGGGCTCGTAGTCGAGATCACTGTCAAGGCCCTTCTGATCTGTTTCTATCTCACCTTTATCCAGGCCTTTGAGCAGGGCGTCAACTTCATCTTGTGATAGAATCTGATTCACTGCTATTTCCCGTAGTACTTTGGAATTAGACTTGCCTTTAGCTCCTAATCCACCTACTCACTTCTACCTTCTGCCTTCTTTGAATTCACTGCACTATAAACTCGGTGAAGTAGACATTTTTTACCTTCCCTGTCTTGAGATAACGATTAATGGTGGCCAGGATCTCGGCGCGAAGCTGGTACTTTCCCGAAAGGTCACTGACATCCTTGAAAGATTTACTGCTCAGCAATGTGAGGATGGCATCGCGAAGCTGGGGGAGTCTCTTGTCCATCTCAGGCTTCATCTTTTCATTGGATAGCTCTAAGTCCAGCGTGACCTTGAGGTACCTTTTCCCCATGGGATCCATTAAGTTAACAATAAATGTGTCCATTGGAAAAATGGGCCCGATGTCTGGCTTATTGACCTGTTCTGTCTTTTTTGCCTCAGCCTCTTTTTCACCCTTACCCAGGAATTTATTTAGCATGCCGCTTTTAAACGCAAAAAAGCCACCGCCCGCCATAATGAACAGGAGTAAAAGAGGGATTATTAGTTTCATTGGAAGGCCCTTTTTCCCCTTCCCTTCCCCTTTCGTCTCGACCTCTTTTTTTTCTTCATCAGCCATGGTTTCACCTCGACCTCTTAGTGACATGGACAACACTATCTATTTAGGGGCCCCATAGGTGGTACCTTTGTTGCATGAGGCCCTGTTCTTTATTTGTTAAAGGCACTCTGTCTCATTTGCGGAGGCAGATATGCGTTTAGTTTTTGTTCGATCACGCGGGGGTTTTCTCCCTTTGCAATGGAAATCACTCCCTCCGTCATGAGGTCTTTCATCGTCACCTCTTCACTACTGCGGTTTTTTAATTTTCCAGCAATGGGTAAGAACATGAGGTTGGCCATGACAGCGCCATAAAAAGTTGTCAAAAGGGCCACGGCCATGGCTGGTCCGATGGTACTGGGATCGCTCATGGTTTGAAGCATCTGTACAAGGCCTATGAGCGTTCCGATCATACCAAGTGCTGGCGCGAATGTTCCCATTGTAGTGAAAATCTCTGCACCAAGTTTGTGCCTGTCCTGAATAGCGTCGATTTCAGTTTCAAGTATTTCCTTTATTGCCGCGGGCTCAAGTCCATCCACAGACAACTGCATTCCCTTTCTCATGAACTCATCGTTCATTTCGTTCAGTTTTGACTCCAGTGCCAAAATTCCCTCTCTCCGTGCAATTCCAGCAAGATTGACAAAGGTCGCTATAAGCTCATTCGCTGTCATCTTTTTCATGAAAAACGCGTTCTTTACGACCTTGGTTACCTTCAGAATATCCGGTAATGGATAGTTGATCATGGTAGCCCCGAGGGTCCCGCCCACGACTATCATCACCGAAGGTATGTTGATAAAAATGGATAAGCTTCCGCCCATCATGATGGCGGACAATACGAGGGCAAATGACAGAACAATGCCCACCAGGGTTGCTATATCCATAATGCCTACTCCTCGGCTGTGATTTGTTCTGGCATATGAGTAAAGCAACCATTGTGCCATTCACAGTATAGGCCCGAGGGTCTGCTCCCTATCCATTTTTTTCTATAGATATCAGCGAGATATGTTGTCAAACCAGAAGACTTGGTTACCTTGGCGCTCTTACGGCATCGTGGGTTACAGACGCATTGTCAATATATTGACTAGTAAAGGGAGGATAGATAGTTAGGTTCAGGCGTGCCCGGACATAATGGGCACGCCTGAACTTGGGGTGGAGGGCTTAGCGCGTATTAGCGCTTCAGGTTGATGAGCTCTGCGAGCATCTGGTCTGTTACTGTTATGATCTTCGAGTTGG
>CAZAKC010000070.1:0-10932 GCA_964485655.1 uncultured Desulfobacteraceae bacterium | reverse complement strand
CTACCATCCTTTGCATACTTGCTAGAAGCGCAAGTGGGCAGAGGATGTCTGTGTATACCTCGATATTTACTGGCCCCAGAAAAAGAGGAGAGATGGATGGCCCTGAGGAGTTCCATCTTGTGCTTTTGGACAACGGACGTTCTGCGATCTATGAAGACCCTGAACTGCGCGAAATATTGCGCTGCATACGTTGCGGCGCGTGCCTCAACGTATGCCCTGTGTATATAAAGGCCGGAGGGCACAGCTATGGGTGGGTATACTCAGGGCCGATGGGCTCGGTGCTCTCCGCTTTGTTCTTGCCCAGTGCCTTGGGCAGGAACTTGCCCTTTGCAAGCACGTTGTGCGGGGCATGCAAAGATGTATGTCCTGTGAAAATTGACCTGCCAAAGCTTCTCCTCACCCTGCGGGCCGAATTTGCAGAGCACAAAAATGAGAAAAGAGGGATATCGTTCCTCGAAAAGCTTGTACCAGCTCTGTATGGAGAGATTGTTTCAAGGCCGCGACTATATGGCTGCCTCACAAGGGGGACGAGAAAACTACGATGGCTACTATGCCCTGAAGGCCACTGGCTCCCACTACCTCCGCCACTAAACAGGTGGAGCAGGAAACGAGCCATGCCGGAGTTGTCCCAGCCATTCTCCCAACAATGGCCTGATATTGCCAAGGAATTTAGGATCAAGGATGGCAGGAAATGAGAAATGAGACGAGAGAGCACATTCTTAACAAGCTACGGAAAGCCTCTCAAGTGACGCAAGGTGGCTCAAGTACTCCTGACACTCCTGGCGAATTAAAACTACAATGGGATATGGGGCAGGGCCTCACTGAGCAGTTAACTGAAACCCTGGATGCCCTTAATGTTATTAATAGATCAGTCAGCAGCGACGATCAATTAAAAGAGTTCTTGAAAAAAATAGTGAGGGAAAATGCTGTGAAATGCTGCGTAGCCTGGGAGCATCCGTTTCTAGATAAGCTGAGAGTTCCACAAACCTTCAAGGACATGGGGGTACAGTACAAGGATTCTTTTAAAGATGAGCACGAATTCAGGCAATACTGCGCACGAGCTGATCTGGGAATAACCTCAGCACATGCCATTATTGAAGAATCCGGGACCATTGTGGTGAGGGCGAAGCGAGGATGGGAAAGGGCAACATCTTTGCTCCCTCCTGTCCACCTGGTTATTTTGGGGCCTGGCAAGGTTGTACCTTCAGTGCGTCACCTTCCCAGCTTGCTTCGCTCGTTCCATGAGATAAGCGAAAAACTTCCCAGTGCAGTACACCTTATCACAGGACCTAGCCGCACCGCAGATATAGAATTCAATCTCGTCCTGGGAGTACACGGCCCAAGAAAGGTCTATTTGCTCGTGGCTTTAGAAAATACTAAAAGACCACCGCAGCCTTGATGAGACGGTACTGCCCTTTGTTAAGATTTGCCTTTATCATATTGCGGTAATCATGGATAGGGAAACGATGCGTGAGCATATCATCAATATTCACTTTGCCTTGATCTAACATTTCCAAGGCTATCTCAAAAGCATGCTTCTTGCCATGCTCAGTGTCATTGTATCCATAGGCGTACGCCCCTTTTATCGTCTGTATCTTGAGCCACAGGGGAGTGAGATCCAATTTTACGTCTTTCCCGATCCCAAGAACCACAATCGTTCCCATAGCCTTTGTAACCCGCATAGCGGCATTAAGGGTATCTCGATGGGCAACTACATCAAACACCTTATCAAAACCACCCATCAGGATTTTCTTGCCCACTAGCGGCTTATAAGCCTTGGCACCTGTGATATTAGCTGCCTCGCTGATTATGTCACCTTTTATGACACGGTCCGCTCCAGAACGCCCCACATATTCAGCGTGGAAAGCTGATGGCTCCACCACAGTGATATCACAACTCACACTCAGGGCCCTTATTACCTTTACGATTAATGCCCCTATCACTCCTCCTCCAATTATTAGCACCCTATCCTCAGGGTCAGGCTTGTTGTCCAACACCGCTTGGAGGGCGACAGCAAAAGGTTCTGTAAGCGTAGCTGTTTCCTCAGAGACATTCAGAGGAATTGGGTATACCTGACTCTTATGCGCCACCACGTATTCGGCGAATCCTCCGTTAATATCTTTACAAAGGCCGGAAAATAAACCCGCTGAAAATGGGCCTTCTGCAAAATTTTCACAGCTACATGGCCTTCCTGACCGGCAGATATCGCACTCAGGTTTAATCCCTCGTGTCGTGCAATTAAGCATGGGCGCAATAGTTACAAGATCCCCTTCTTTTATGTTTTGGACCTCCCTACCCACCTCCACAACTGTGCCGCACAACTCGTGCCCGGGAACGCATGGAAAAGAGGTGAAAGGTGAGGCGGTAGGAGAGTCTTTCAGGAGTATGAGGTTTAAGTCACTGCCGCAGAAGCCACATAGCTTCGTCTTTATCTTAATCCACTGGGAGGAGGGTAGCTCAGGCTCAGGTATATCGACTAATTTTATCGTGGACAAAGGGCCCTCATAGCAAAACCTTGGGCTGAGCCGCCTTAATGCCTGCAGGACCAGGAAATTAGGGATGTTAACATCAAACATCAGGGCCTTCATAAGTATCATCCCCCCTTTCTTAACCCACCTTCAATGCTTGCTCAAACATGACCGTTGCAGGGCTTGTCACAGTGGAATCGGTAAACACGTTCACACACGCGGGTTTATTGGATTCAAGGGCCCTTTGTATAGCGGGGATAATCTCCTCATCTCTTGTTACTAGTTCACCGTATCCACCCATGCCCTCTACCATTTTCTCGTAGCTTCGTTGACCCAGTTCCGAGCATCTCAATCTGTCCTCTCCCAAGGTCATCTCCTGGCCATGCTTTATCATTCCCCATGCACAGTCATTATTGATGACACACACAAACGGTATGTTATGTCGAAGAGCTGTGTCGAATTCCATAGCATTAAAACCAAAGGAACCATCACCACTTAGCACTACCACCTTTTTTTCAGGCCGCGCCAATTTGGCTGCAATACCAAAGGGTATCCCGGTGCCAAGGCAGCCAAACAGTCCCCCGGCGGGTGTGAGAACTCCGGCCTTCTCCGAAGACCGCAGTCCAACCAGCCCGAAATAGGTAGTATCTCCTCCATCTACAACATACAGTGCGTCGTTCCCCACTGCATTCTGAATTTGCGTCACAAGCCTTACTGGATGGATTGGCTCTGATGCTCTTTCTCTTTGCTCCTGTTCGCTGACCATAAATGACTCTGCTGCAGCCCGCAGATCATTTACCCACTCGAGGTGCTGCTTTTCTTCCAACAAGGGCGTAAGGTCATTAAGTGTAAGTGCCACGTCACCAACAAGCCCCACTTCTGATTGTCTGTTTCTGTTAATTTCATGCGCATCAATATCAATTCGCACAACCTTTGCTTTAGGGAAAAGGGTGCCGAACTGCAGCGTCCAGTTAAATCTTATCCCTGCAGCAACAATGACGTCTGCCTGCTGAAGAGCCATCATAAGGCCCGTGAATCCTGTCTCAATCACACAAAGAGGGTGATCATCTGCCAGGGTACCCCGGCCGGCATTCAACAGGATAAACGGGATTCCAGTCCGCTCAATGAATTGTTTCAGTTCAGCGCCGCAGTCACTATACCCTACACCACTGCCGCCTATAAATAGGGGCCTGTGCGCCTCATTGATAATCCTGGCAGCCTCTTGTAATGATTCTGAATGGGGCCGACAGCGCAGCCTAACTGTCTTGCTCTTAAGCTCAAAAGGGATTTCCGGGTTTGCCTTTGAGTTCAGGACCTCGGTCGGAAGCTCAAGAAATACGGGCCCAGGCCTGCCCTGTATTGCATGGCGGAAGGCAATAGATAAGTATTCAGGAATTCGTGATGTCTCATAACAGGTTGCACACCATTTAACAACTGGCTTTACCATGTCCACCTGGTTCATCTCCTGCAATGCTCCCTTAAGATCATCCCTCAAGGGCGAGCGCCCACATAATACAACAATAGGAGCATTATCAAGGTATGCGTTGACAATACCAGTCAAAGCATTGGTGAAGCCAGGTCCAGCAGTAAAAAGACACACGCCCGGCTCGCCTGTGTAAATTGCCCACGCATGGGCCATCATAGCAGCGGCCTGCTCGTGGCGGACATCTATGGCGCGGATCTGGTATTCCGTAAATCCGTCAAGAATCATTTCAATATGCCCACCGGACAGACAGAAAACAGTGCTTACGTGCTCTACATTCTTAAGGTACCTGGCCACCAGATGTCCTCCATAGATCGCTTCCATGAGATCCTCCTTTATCTCATCGTAGTCCAAGATCTTTTCTTTTTTGCCACTACTGACCCACTCTGGACATTGTTTCGCTCATGTAAGATCTACATCTTTTTTTATTTACGAGAAACGGCCAGCTTCACTCCCTCTGTGAACCACTGAGCATAATAGGCCATTCCCTCAACCCTGAGCTTTCCCTGTGCCGCAGCCTTAAATGACTCCTCGTCACTTCCTGAAAGCATCACTTTATATCCAGTCGCAGCATCTGACCATACTATTGCCACGTCGAAGTCCGAAGCCCCAGCCCCTCCTCTAGAGAGGATCTTGCCCCTATCAAAAATAAACAACCGCCCTTGCTTTCCATCTGCGGTCTTTATCAGCACTTTCAACCTTACTCCACTCACGTATTTCTGAAACACTGGGTTCTTCCTGGCTGCCGCTTTGAGCTTGAGATACAGCCCATATAGTAGGAGGGAGAATCGCATTCTTAGCCTCCTGTTGTGGGAATTAATTTTAGGGAAGATACGATAGGAGGAATTTAGCAGAAGATGCTCTTTTATGTCACCTATTTTTGTAAAAGCGCCCGTAAAGCTCTTCTGCACACTCAGGACAAATACTGTGGCTGAATTCTGCGTCAGAATGTGAACTGATGTACTCCTCAATTTGTTTCCAATACCCTCTGTCGTCTCTGATTTTCTTGCATTTTGCACATATGGGTAACAGCCCACTCAGGGTCTTTATTTGTGTGAGTGCCTGTCTAAGTTCGGAGACTTTCTCTTCCAACTCTTTGTTAACTTTTGATACCTTGGCCTTTTCTTTTCTTAACAGGTGCTGAAAATAAAAGGTGCTTCTTATATAATATTCAATCGAATAGGATGCGATCATGCCGATTAGATTGGCAGTAATAAAAAAGAAGTTGTTGCTGGTCAGCGTTTCAAACCGCAGTTTTATTACAAATATTGCTACCAGCTCGTAGAGTATCACCAACCCCCAACAGGTAATCGAAGCCCACACAAAGCGCATTCTGAAAACCGTACAACCATACATAATAACCAGGATCAAACCTGCATAATACAGTATGTTTGCCGGGCTTGGCGCTACCACTATCATGGCCACGATTCCCAGGCCTGCCGCCGCAATAATTGCGGCCATGGAAGCCTGCCAGTATCTCCTGTACCTTTTGGAATATGAGAAGGCAAAAACGAAGAAGATCAGCGGGCACACGAGGCCATAGCGGATTATCCAGGCCACATACTTAAGATCCGGGAACAGCAGGGCATCCAGGATACCAAACAGCCCGTAAAAGACCCCGCCCAGGAAAACAGTTATCCTGGTAATCTGAAGCGAGTTGTGAAAGTAAGAACAAAGGAACTCGGCTTCAAGAGAGGCATTTGGACCAGTAAAGCGCAATGTGATAGGATTAAACTTCATTGATCTGAACCTGTTCGGTGTGGCCTTACGAGAAAACTTGAAAAGCCCTTGTCTCCGAGGTACAGTTTTGTATTCATAAATGCTCCTTTAAAGGCACGGTTCTCTAATTTCCATCACCACGTTATTGACATCGAAAACATGGATAGTTTATGGGCTTTATTTCAATGTAAATCGGATTCAGAGGGCAGTTTATTAAACACTATGAGGGATCGCGTGTGTCCACAATGGGCTAAGTTTGGCAATTAGGTTAGCAATATTAACAAATCGGGGCCTCGGCACAGGCAAGTAATTCCGCAGGTGGACCTAGATTATGAATAAAGATCTTTCAGAGCAACGTCGTGCCGTTTTGCCAGTGCGTATAGTTCTCTTCCTGTCCTGTCTTTTTCTTCTATCCGGGACTTACCCTGCATGGCCCTTGGAGATAAAGGTGGCCACTTATAACGTCCAGAATCTATTTGATCTCGTCATAAACGGCACTGAATACCGAGAGTATGTTCCGGGTAATTCCTTTTTATGGAACAAGAAAATTGCTGACATAAAGTATAGGAACATTGCGAGAGTTGTGAAGGATCTCAACCCGGACGTTTTAGCTCTGCAAGAGGTAGAGTCTTTGCGGGCATTGGGCAAATTGAGGGATTACCTGTGCAGGTCAGGCCTGTGCTATCGGTTCATGGCAATAGCCGGGTCCAGGCCAAGCGCAGTCAAATGCGCCCTTTTATCTCGTTTTCCAATTGTGAGGGAAAAAGAGATCTCCGTGAGGAAGGGATCACGTAATATCCTTGCTGTTAGACTAAATATCGAAGGCAATCGGCTTGTCCTTTATGTCAACCATTGGAAATCAAAGCGGGGCCCTGAAAGCATGAGGCTGCACTATGCAAAGGCCTTGCGTGCCGCCATAGACCAGTTACCCACAGGAACAGACTTTATACTGCTGGGTGACTTTAACTCGAACTATGATGAATACAAGACGCTTCTTCATAACCCGAAGCTCAATGATACCCACGGTATCACTGGAATAAACCACGTTCTTCTAACCTTAAAAAAGGGGGAAATCGTAACTGAAAGGGACTTGAGGTTGAACCCTTTAAGCCGGTATCTCTACGATCTATGGTTAGAGTTGCCCCCGCGACGCAGGTGGTCTTATAATTTATTTGGCAGAAAAGGAACGCCGGACCACATTATTTTGCCCGCAGCATTATATGACCACAAGGGCTTCTCTTATGTTGACAACTCTTTTAATAAATTTGCGCCGAGATACCTTTTCCGCCATCATGCCATTTTCCAATGGCAACGGGCAAACTTCGGAAAGGGTAGGCACCTGGGAATGGGCTTTTCCGATCACCTGCCGATATATGCACTGTTCTGTACTAATTAGTGAGTACTAACCAGATTCCAGAAGCGCCAGCCTCAAGGTGTTCAAACCAATCACCGCCCCTCTGTGGCAAAGCATAGAAATGTCACCTCCCATTTCCCAGGAATATATTTTTTCCATCTCCTCTCCCTTTGCTGCAGCACATCCCTCCACGAACCAGCCTTCATCTCTCTCCACAGTGAAACCTACCACTGCCAATCCCACAACCTTACCATAATGGGACGCCACACTGCTCGCCAGTGCCTTAACCTGCTGGGGTTCAGGGGGATGACTTGAAATCTCTACGCCCAAACGCCTCGATATGTCACTTGCTTTCGGTATCACCATAGATTCTCTTAGGGCCGTCTGCCTGCACGTTAGCAACCTCTCCGTTATCTTTCCCCCCGTAAAGGATTCCAGCACCGCCACGCCGAGCCCCCTGAGAAGAAGAATTTCATTGACACAGCCTTCAAGCGTATCATCATCTGCTCCAAATATCTTGTTACCCAATCGGGCCCTTATCTTTTCTTCGACAGGAGCAATGATACCCCTCGCGTCTTTTTCACTATCAGCCTCCGCAGTGATCCGTATCCTTATCTCACCAGGAGAGGCAAGAAGTCCTATGGTGGGATTGCTGGAGTTCCTTATAAGATCACCAATGAGCATATCCACTTTGCTCTCCCCTATCCCGGCAGCTTTAAGAACACGGTAGGTTACCCGGCTCTGTCCCAACCTGAACTCTTTTCTTATCCATGGTGTCACAGATTTTTCCCAAAGGTATCTCAGTTCCTTTGGCACACCGGGCAAACATATGATAGGGACGCCCTGGATCTTTTTGATAAATGCTGGCGCGGTACCCACTGGATTCTCTATAACCGTTGCACCCTCCGGCACATAAGCCTGCTTTCTGTTTGTCTGCGGCATCCGATATCCATAACGCCTAAAAACCCCTTCAATTTGATCCATCAGTTCTTGCCTGAACTCTAAATCACACCCAGCCACACGAGCAATTACCTCTCGGGTCAGGTCGTCCTCGGTCGGACCCAGTCCTCCTGTGGTAATAACAATATCGCACCTGGTAATGGCGCTGCGTATGACAGAGTCCATCTCTAGCGCATTATCACCTACAGAGGTGCGGAACCGAACGTCTACGCCTATTTTGGCCAGTTCAGAGGCAAGATACACGCTATTTGTGTCCACGATTTGACCGAGGAGCAGTTCACTGCCAATGGTAATGATCTCGCAGATTGGTAAGGATTTATGCGGTTTCAAAACTGTTGGTACCTGTAGTTCCTGAATTAATAAAGGTAGCTTCTTCTCTTGCGTTGCTGTCTCCCTATAATTATTCCAATAAGCAGACCGCAAAGCAGGACCAACGCCCCAAGGGCAAACCATTTTTTCTTCTCTGAGTATTTGTACTCATTGTTTTCCTTAGTCAGCCTGTCGATTATGGCTTGCCCCTTATCAAGCTCGGCCTTTATATCGCTGTATTTCTTTTTCAGCTTGAGATATTCTGAAGCTCCGGCCTTTAAGCTGTTAAAACGTCCGGTGACATCCTTCAAGGCACGGCGGGTATTGAGAAGTTCTTTGCTGAGCTCCGAATTGCTCTGTCTTAGCTGTACGATCTGCTGCTGCGTCTGGTTTAGTTTGTCTTTCAGGGAGGTGTTTTCAGAGCGAAGGGCTTCCGCTTGTTTTTTCCAGGGTAGCCTCTGCACCAAATAGCGGGTCAACACCCAGCCTTCAGGAGCTGGCTCCCCTTTGCCCATCACCCTGACGTGCGACCAATCCCCCTGTGTCTCTATTACATCCAGCGCCTGCCCTGAAGGCAGCAGTGAAAGTATTCTGTTATCAGTGCTGGGCCCACTCCTGAGCGTTATTTTAAATGAATCCGTCACATAGGCAGTAGATGAAAAGGAGAGCCGAGGGGCCAAGGCCATAAACCCAAGGATAGTTATAATGAGCAAGGTTCTTTTCATGTCTGAGCCATCCTTTCTATAATCAGGGCTACCCTGCTATTTTATCATTCTTATCGGGCATAAAATCAGCGACTATACTTTCCCATCAATTCCCCCTGGGCCAGAATATGCCCCTCTAATGCGTCCAGAAGTTGGGCCTTAGTAGCACCCGGCTTCAAGTCTAACTTGGTATCCAGGGCATAGAGCTTAAAAAAATATCTGTGCGTGCCTCCCGGGGGACAGGGGCCCCCATAGCCGTAATTCCTGAAATCATTGATTCCGTGAACAGCGCCATTGTCTAGCGTGGGCTGGGAAGGAACGTTTTCAGGCAGCTCTCTCACATCAGGGGGGATATTGAACAAGACCCAGTGGACCCACGTTCCCATAGGGGCGTCAGGGTCATCACAAATAAGAGCCAGAGACACGGCCTCTCGCGGTACGCCTTCCCAGTTCAAGGGTGGCGAAACATCCTCGCCGTCACACGTGTACTTAACTGGTATACTGCCTCCATTTTCAAATGCAGTGCTACTAATCTTGATTCCCATGTTTTCCCCTCCTTTCGCAACGCCCAAAAAGCACAGGCAGAAAATGATCACGACACAAAACAATACCCCTGGCAGTCCAGGTGATATCAGGCATCTTGCCATCTTCACCACCTCCCAACCACTACCCGAATGTTGCGGCCCATGCATTCCTCTGCTGCATCCTCTCAACGTATTCTTTAATAGTGGGTTAAACCTATCGCCTTGGGCCTCACCTTTGCCTTTTATATTTGGCAGTATTATTTGTCAACAGAGGCTTTTTTCTTCCAAAGTACTCGTATTTCAGATATCCGGGTGTTTGGATATTGTCCATTATCATCTTTTTCCAGATATTTGACCATATCCCAAAGGGTATTGAGAGTGCAGCTTACCCCTACGATCGCTTCCATTTCAACCCCAGTACGGGCCCTGGCCTTAACAAAACACCTTGCCTCTATGAAATCGTCTCCAACCTCAAAGTCAATATCAACGGTATCAAGAGGGATTTGGTGGCAATGGGGTATCAACAGATTGGTCTGTTTGGCGGCATTCATTCCTGCCACTTCTGCCACCAAAAGGGGATCACCTTTCTTTATTTTTCCTGCCCTTATTACCTCAATTGTTGCCTTTTTCAGATGGATTCTCCCCGCAGCCTCGGCTTCTCTCAAGATCACAGGTTTTTCTGATACATCCACCATTCCCATATGACAATCTCCCTTGGAAAACTAAAATTACTCTGCGAAAATTTCCCTCTTTCTTGTGGCCTCTTTCTTAACTCGATCCACTGCTTTTATTAGAGCAGGAAAAACATGCTCACGAGTGTCTCCGCCAACCGCAACAGCCATCACCTCTTGGCCAACCGATAACCTACCAGGATTACATTCAATTATTACTTCGATTATACCTGGCAAGTCTCTGATATCCTTTCTAATTTTGTCAATACTACCCATATCAAATTCCACTTCCATTGCACTGACTCTTCTGCCGTCCAGGGAGGTCTCCCTCACCAAACCCAGATGAGTGGCTATCATGCCCATTCTTGTTATGTCAGGGTGTTTTCTCATCTCATCTATAACCTTTTCAATCAACATATCTCACTCCTTGTCTGTATCCTCATCAAGTCTAAACAGCCTCCTGGTGACATCCAAATATGTTGGTAGTGTCGGCCTCTCAGCTCTTCCCTTCAAAAACAGAATTGGGTCATTGAGAAGCTTCTCTGCTATGGATCGACTCAATGTAACAATGGCCTGCCTTTGCGACGGACTAACGGAGGACAAGAGAGCATTACTCCTGTTCAGCTCATTTTGCACAATGGCCTCTGCCTTTTCTCGAAGGGAGATAATCGTGGGCACAACGGCAAGGGTCTTAAGCCATTTGTGAAACTTTACCACCTCCTCTTCGATAATCCTTTCGG
>CAZAKC010000069.1:0-10970 GCA_964485655.1 uncultured Desulfobacteraceae bacterium | reverse complement strand
ATATAATAATTATCTGTGTGATGGTTTTTCTGATAGTGCGGGGCATCTTCAGGGGTATCCTGAAAGAGATAATGTCTCTGGCGTGTATTATTGGCGGGATATGGCTGGCCAACAAGTTTCAGCCCTCCCTTACCGCTCAGTTGCACCACATGATGCCTGGTGTCCCGATGCTATCGCTTGTTTCTTTTCTCTCCATACTTATTCTGGTGATTATATCGGCGGCAATTCTGGGTGCATTATTGAAATCCCTTTCCCAGAAAGGGCCTATGGGAATTATAGATCGCTTGTTTGGAGCCGGGCTTGCCACTGCAAAAGGCCTTATAATCACATATCTGGCTATAGTGTTATTGACGTTTTTTCTACCCGCTAGGACTCCGCTGATTGCCGAATCCAAGTTGGCTCCTGCGATCGTTTCTTCTTACCAGCGGATGGTGAGCATTATTTCTCCGGGCTTCTACGACAAGTGGAAAGAGAAGTTCTCCCATAAGGGCAAGGACTCCAAGGTAGTGAGAAAGTCCATGCCACCCACCAAAAGATAAAAAATGGAAACGAATAGACTTTCCGAAGCAATTATTCGTCTTGTTAAGCTTGCTGCTCGGCTTAGAGGGCCGGAGGGATGTCCGTGGGACGCAAAACAAACTGAGCATACAGTCAAATATTACCTCCTGGAGGAAGCGTACGAAGTTGTTGAGGCCATAGGAAAGAAAGCACCTCAGCTTGTTTGCGGAGAGCTGGGAGATCTGCTTTTTCAGATAGTGTTTATAGCACAATTAGCCTCTGAAAGGGGAGAATTCGACCTGGCTGATGTAATTGAACAGATAGAAAAAAAGATGATACGCCGTCACCCACATGTGTTTGGCGACGTTGAGGTGAAGGATGCAGAGGAGGTGGCCTGGAACTGGGCTAAAATTAAGGAAAAGGAGAAAGGCGATGAAGGTGCGAAAGGAGCACGTGCTCTTCGTGATGTACCAGTTTCATTGCCTGCCCTTTTGAGGTGTCATAGACTCTGCGAGCGTGCGTCAAAGCTGAAAGTGAAACCAGGTAATATGGAAGACCTTTCGAGTCTCATTAAACGGGGGCTGAGATGGCTTGAATCCTCCGGCAAAGGGAAGCTCTATGGGACATCGGAGAAAGATGTGGGCTGTGCGTTGTTTGCTTTAGCTGAAGCTATCAGGGAGCGAGGAGGAAACGCTGAAGATTTACTTCAACAGGCAAATGAGCGGTTTCTATCCGCCATTGAGGCATTGGAGGGGGCTTTACACAGTGAGGGTTTGGAATTAGAGGAGGCCGATGAGTCACACTTGAAAGGAGCATGGGAAAGGATAAAGAAAAAAATTTGAAGGGGGGAGGGGTTCTGTGAAGTGAAAAAGAGGGCGAAAAGAAAACCAAAGGGCTCCCCCCTGAAGGCCATTGCCAAGTGGTCGGCAGTGCCCTTTGCAGTGATTTTTGTAATAACGAATCTCCAAGTTCTGGCATTGAGGTTTTTCAATCCACCGTCCACCTCCTTCATGATCTGGCAGAGCTTACGGGGGAAGGTGTCAACCAGAGAACCGAAATCTTTGGCTTATTGGTGTAAGTTAAAGGATATTTCTCCATACCTCAGGAAGGCCGTCCTTGCTGGCGAAGACCAACGGTTTTTGACACATCATGGTTTTGATATTATTGAACTGGAAGGCGCTATAAAAGATTTGGCAAGGAAGAAGGCAAAAAGAGGAGCCAGCACTATAACCATGCAGGTCGCGAGAACAGTTTATCTCTGGCCAGGGAGGAGCTGGCTCAGGAAAGTAATTGAAGCTTATTACACGGTGCTCATTGAGCTTTACTGGACCAAGCCGAGGATCTTGGAAGTATATTTGAATACCGTGGACTGGGGCACAGGCATAGTCGGGGCCGAGGCAGCAGCCAGGAAGTATTTTCATGTTTCCTGCAAGAGAATTTCGAAGAGCCAGGCGGCCGCCTTGGCGGCTGTTCTACCGAGCCCTCACAAATGGTCTCCCGCACACCCTAACAGGCATGTTCGCAAAAGGGAGATAAGGATCCTCAGGGACATGGATAGGATGCCGTTGCTGTAATTATGAATTCGCGGGTTAAGACAATAGCGTTTAACTTGCAAGGTATCAGTCTGAAGTGGAAGCTGCTGATACCTTTTTTGTCGTTAGCCTTTTTGGGGACAGTCATACTGGTATACATAGGGCTTACTTCTCAATACCACCTCATACAGAGAGAAGAGAGGAGGGAAATAAAGAGGGCCTACGAGGTATTTCTTTCCGAGATCGAAAACAAAAAGATTCAAATGTTGTCAATGGCCTCGGTAATTGCCGAAGATCCCCAGGTGGCAAGATTGCTGGCGGCTAAGGACCGCAGGCATCTTCTTCGGATGCTACAACCCATATTTGAAAGGCTTAAGGACCGCTTTGGGATCAGTTTGATACATGTCCATGTGCCTCCCGGGAGATCTTTTCTTCGCCTCCATGCACCGGAGCGCCATGGCGAAATGCTCGCTTACAGGAAAAGCGTGGTCGAGGCCTTGCGTAGTAAAGAGCCGGTAACTGCTCTTGAATGGGGGCTCGCCGGGCTTGCCATAAGGGGAGTGAGCCCGGTGTTGTTGGCTGGAAGGGTGGTGGGAAGTGTGGAGGTAGGGTATCCATTCGGTGGGCCATTCCTATCCAAGCTAAAACAGACCTGGGGGCCGGATTTCACCGTATATGAAAAAAGAGGGAAATCGACGTATGTGCGCCTCGCCTCTACCAGTGAGTCTGGTGGCGTGTTTATACAACTGAAAGACAAGACAGTACCCAGAAGAAAGCCTAGAATACTCGTTGCCCCCAGGGAGTTTCCGAAGATTTCCGTGCTCATCGGCCCTATCCTGGACTATTATGGTGAGATTGTCGGTGCGGTGGAGATCGATATTGACAGGAGCAAGATTGAAAAGAGCCTGAGTCACACGAAAAAATTGATGTTCCTGGCGGGGTCGATTGGAATTGTGCTGTCGTTTTTGCTCACATGGCTCATCGCATCCATCTTTGTACGGCCGATAAGGCACATTGTTAAGCAGGCAGAGGAAATTGCAGAGGGGGTCAGGGAGACAAGGCTGGAAGAAAGGCCACCGGATGAAATGGGCCACCTGAGTCGTGCGCTCAACAAGATGCTAGAGTCTTTACAGGCAAGACAAAAACAAATAGAAGAATACGCTAGGACGCTGGAGCAAAGAGTCAGAGAACGTACAACGGATCTCGTCGATTCAGAAGAGAAGTATCGCACGCTGGTGGACAATTTACCTCTAGTTGTCTACAGGCTTCAGGCGGATGGGACAGTTGAGTTTATTAACCCCTACTTCACCGAGAAACTGGGCTATGACCCCGAGGAGGTGGTTGGAAACAGAGAGTTCTGGCGAAATGTTATATGTAAAGGGCAGGACCCGGCCGTCAATATAATAGAAGCATGCTGGGGAAAGAAAAAGGAAATGCGAACTGAGAGGAAGGTGAAAAGCAAGGCAGGTCAGGTCTTCGTGTTTATTGATCAGGCAATTCCCATGAGGGAGGACTCAGGTAACATAAAGTGGATAGATGGTATAATGCTGGATATTACGGAGCTCAAGAGGCTTCAGGAAAGGGCCTTGAGAGGAGAGGAGATCAGGATCCTTGGAGAGATGTCGGCGAGATTTGCTCATGAGTTACGCAATCCGCTAGTAACCGCAGGGGGATTTGCACGCCGGCTGCTCAATAAACTTCCAGAAGGAAGCGAGTACAGAAAGTTCGCAGAAATTATAGTCGAGGAGGTCTCAAGGCTTGAGAATGTTCTCCGTATCATGCTGTCAACAATAGAACCAGTGGAACTTTCCCTGACAGAAGTTGATCCGCTCAAGGTCCTGAGGGCGTGCAAAAAAGACTTGGAGACGGATCTGAATGCCAGGAATATTACCCTAGACCTCCAGGTGGAAGAGGATTTGCCTCTGCTTAAAGCAGATGAGGGTTTGATTTTAAAGGCGCTTGAAAGTCTGCTGCAGCACGCTATGGCTACGATGCCCGTGGGTGAGAGGATAATCTTGAGTGCGAAAGTGGAAGACGGTTCAATCGTAGTCAGGATAGTGTATAAGTGCCCAGGCCTGGATGAGGAGGATATTGAGCAATTCTTCTTGCCAAGGCAGGTGGAAATGGTTAGGGAAACAGTGCTGGATTTGCCTCTGTCCAAGATAATCGTTCATCGGCATGGAGGGATGATGGATGTTTCAAAGGTCAGAGGAAGCGATCAGATCAATATCAAGATAGAACTGCCGGTCAAAGAAAGATGACCTCCACGCATAGTGTATGAGAGTGGGCCGTGCTTAGAAGCCTGTTAGTAAATACTATTGTGATAGTTTATAGTATCATAATGTGCATCTGGGGGCTCTTGATAGTCCCGTTTGACCGCAATGGCAAACGGGTGCATTTTTATGCTGCTGTGCCGTGGGCCAAAGCGGTTTTGTGGATTTGTGGGGTGAAAGTGGTCAGCAAAGGGATTGAGAATGTAGATCCACGTACCCCGAGAATCTTCATGACGAATCATCAGAGCTATCTTGACGTGTTTGGCCTCTTGACGGTTCTGCCCGTGGACTTTAAATTCCTTATGAAACAAGAACTGATGAAGATACCCCTCCTGGGCTTCGCTATGAGAAGGGCAGGCTATATTGGTATTGAACGGGAAGATCCCAGGAAGGCTGTTGAGAGCATGAAGACTGCTGCCGAGAGAATCAATAATGGCGCCTCCGTACTGATTTTTCCAGAAGGCACGAGA
Source organism: uncultured Desulfobacteraceae bacterium (assembly GCA_964485655.1). GTDB lineage: Bacteria > Desulfobacterota > DSM-4660 > Desulfatiglandales > Desulfatiglandaceae > B111-G9. The sequence continues at coordinate 6,197 of CAZAKC010000069.1, read as the reverse complement.
AGTCCGGATGGAAACCTCCAGACCTTTAAAAGGGGAGGGTTTAATCTGGCCCTCAGGGCCAAATGCGACATTACCCCCATTGGTATAGCAGGTAGCGGGGGACTTCTTCCCAAGGGTAGTTTCAGGGTTAAGAAGGGCGCATTTGCAATTTCCGTCGGGCGGCCCATAAGAACGTCCGGATATACAAAGAGGACCATAGGGGAGTTGATGGACGAGGTAGGGCAAGCCATCGCAATCTTAAAACAGGAGTCCGAGGAGTTGTTGGAGCTTGAAAAACAGCGAGGCAAACAGAGTGTTTAAAATGGATGAAGATAGGTTCATAGCCGCATATTGGAAGTTTAGGGAGACGGTGGAGCTTGATAAAACCGCCGGACTGCCGGACCTGAATCATCTAGTGTGGTGCTTGCTGGCAGGGATGCCTGATGTGCCGGCGGACGAAGAGGACAGTCCAGAGGCACCGCTCAGGGCAGTGGACCAGAGGATCGCTATTCTCAAGGCTGTATTTGTAGAGGTCCACAGGGACGAGGAAGACAGTTTCCTGGATGAGGCACTGAACATATACGACGATGCAGCCCGACTTGCCAAACTTCTTATCAAGGAGGCAGGAACCATGCCTTGAGCCGTTGTTGTCTAAGCAGTATTCCATCCCGCCAAACTAACGGCGGGCAGGCATTCCAACATTGCGGGCATCCAATCTTCCATCGTTCCACCACCCCGTCAGCCCATTATTGTATTAACCTATAAGCTCAGAGTGTGCTGGATATCACGATTTTTTGGATCTGGCTCGTTCCTTCATAGATCTGAGTGATTTTCGCATCCCTCATCATCCTCTCAAGTGGATATTCCCGGATATATCCATAACCTCCCAACAATTGCACTGCGTCAGTGGTGACCTTCATCGCTGTCTCCGCGGCAAATAGTTTGGCCATAGCGGAATACCGAATGGCCTCTTTAGGGAGCTTTTCCATGTTCTTGGGAAGCTTTTCAAAGAGGGAAGCTGCCTTGTAAGTGAGTTGGCGGGCCGCTTCCACTTGAGTGTCCATATCTGCCATCATCCACTGCAGACCCTGGAAGGAAAAAAGTGGTTTGCCGAACTGCATTCTTTCCTTGGTGTATTGAACCGCATAGTCCAGTGCACCCTGGGCAATACCCGTAGCTTGGGCTGCTACTGGTATCCGCGTAATATCGAATGTCTTCATGGCTATATAGAATCCATGTCCCTCTGCCGCGAGAAGATTCTCCTTGGGCACCTTCACGTCTTCAAGAATTATCTCGACGGTAGAGGAAGCCCTGAGACCAAGCTTCCTCTCATGTTTGCCAATCTTAAAGCCCGGAGTGTCAGTTTCTACAATAAACATGCTAAGCCCTTTATGAGGTGCAGCAGATGAATCAGTCCGGGCGGTGATACAGACCACCTTTGCGTTGTCTGCATGAGATATGAAGATTTTTGAGCCATTCAAAATGTAATGATTTCCATCCCTTACTGCCTTGGTTCGAATTCCTGCTACATCTGAGCCAGCATTGGGCTCCGTGAGGCCAAAGGCCACCAGGTGTTCTCCCGATGCCAGTTTCGGAAGATACTTTGTCTTCTGCTCATCATTTCCAGCTAGGAATATAGGGGTGGAGCCCAGCTCGTGTACAAGGAGGATCACCGCTGTAGAGGCACACACCTTGGCTATTTCTTCTATTGAAAGACAAAGGGAAAGAAGGCCCATTTCCGAGCCTCCGTACTTCTCAGGAAAGTCAGCGCCGAACAGGGCATTTTCCCTGAGCACCTCAACCATGTCCCAGGGGAATGCCTCTTCTTCATCCCGCTTGTCTGCACCTGGGGCGATCTGTTCTTTGGCTATTCGTCTGACAGTGTCTCTCAACATTTTCTGTTCATCAGTGAGTTCATAAGTCATGGCAAACTCTCCTTTCCAGATATTGATTGCTTCGTGAAAAGTACATCTGTATCTTTTTACTGCGCCGAGAACCCTGCGTCTCTGAGCCATACGCTATAGCCCAAAGATGACGCAGTGACAAGCCTATTTTGCTGTTGACGCACGGGGGCGGTGGTGTTAGGCTGAATTTAACCTTTTATGACCCCGAGGGGCCTCAGGCGAGCAACTTTGGTGGCTAATCCGGCACGATGAACGACTTCCACTACCTGGGAGACATCTTTATAGGCTTCGGGCATTTCCTCTTTCAGGGTCTTTTTACCCCTTGACTGTACGAAGATGCCCCTGTCTTCCATTTCTCGATTTATGGAACGACCTTTCGCCCGTTTTATTGCCTGGGAGCGGCTTAGCACACGACCCGCACCGTGGCAACTGGAAGCAAACGTTTCCTCAAGTGCACCGGGAGAGCCGACCAGGACATAGGATTCAGTACCCATGTCACCTGGTATCAAGACAGGTTGCCCCACACCACGGTACACAGAGGGAAGTAGCTCATGGCCCTTGGGCAGGGCTCTGGTGGCACCTTTGCGGTGCACGCATAGCTGAAGAGTGTTGCCTTTTACGTTATGTTTTTCTATTTTCGCTATATTGTGGCATACATCATAGAGTAATCGCATCTGGAGTTCTCGAGGGCTTATGGATAAAGTTTTCATCAATGTTTCCCTAGTCCAGTGCATAAGTATCTGGCGGTTGGCCCATGCATAATTGGCTGCGCAGGCCATTGCAGCCAAATAACGCTGGCCAAGGTCTGAGGCTATGGGAGCACAGGCCAATTGTCTGTCTGGTAATTTGATCTTTTGAATGTTAATGTGACGCGCCATTTCCTTCAGGAAATCATCACATATCTGGTGGCCGAAGCCTCGCGAGCCAGAGTGAATAAATACGGTGACCTGGCCCTCTTTGAGTCCAAATGCGTCAGCAACTTTTCGGTTGTAGATCTTTTCCACTACCTGGATTTCCAGGAAATGGTTGCCCGAGCCCAGGGTACCTAGTTGGTCGGCACCCCTTTTGAGGGCCCTTTCGCTTATGACTGATGGATCAGCGCCCTGCATTGTGCCGTAGTCCTCTGTGCGCTCGAGGTCTTCTGGGTAGCCATAGCCATTTTCAACGGCCCATGCAGCACCCTTGAGTGCTACTTGCTGTTCATCTTTCTTTGATAGTTTCAGCGGACCCGAAGAGCCGACACCTGTGGGAATATTATTGAAAAGGGCGTAAACCAGTTCTTTGATCCTGACACGGATCTCATGGGCATTAAGGGCTGTAGTCATTAATCTGCATCCGCAGTTTATATCATAGCCCACGCCACCGGGCGAGACTACTCCCTCTTTCATATCAAATGCTGCCACCCCACCGATGGGGAAGCCATATCCCCAGTGGATATCGGGCATGGCAAGTGCGTAGTTTACGATACCAGGGAGAGTGGCAACGTTGCGAACTTGAACCAGGCTTTGATCTTCTTTAATGGCGGAAATAAGCTCAGGGCTGGAGAAAATAAGCCCTGGCACTCTCATATCGCCGGAGAGGGGTATGATCCATCGGTAGTCGTCCAATTTTTCGAGTTTTATGTCCATTTTTCCTCGCTCCTAAAGTTATGTCGATCAAGAAGCCTTATTCCCTTTTGACCCTCGGAGCCTTCTCTTTGATGCCCGGGGGTGGTTTGGGGCGAGAAGGGACTCATAGGTGAAGACTAAACATTTTACCCTGGGAGGCCGACAAAGAACTTGATAACAGTCAAATACTCAAAGATCGAATATGACAGTGGCCTCCCATCCATTGTTTGTCCGATTCACCGCAGCCATGTGGTAAGTTACCGCTTTTATATCGTGCAAGATCTCGTCTTTTGTAGGATCAAATGGAACTGCTATTGCTATTGCATCCAGATGCGTTTCGGCCGAAAGAGTGAACCTAGAAGTACTGGTGAATATGAGCCGCTCCCCTTCGAAAAGATACAGGATTTCGCCTAACCACCGAATGAAAGTATCAATGAGGTCTTCGCCTTCTACTGAGATGGGCACCTCTTTGGCGACCCTATTGTTGTTCCAGTTTACTAGAAGGGCACTGAGAGCGGCAGCAGCAGAGATAAATAGCTCTTCGAGGTCCTTCCCTCGGACCTTCATACCCAGGTCGGCAGTATGATTGAGTATTTGAAAATCAGGAGCCTTTTCCATGATTAAATTATTGTATTGTGGGTGCGTATTATTGTCAAAGGGAACTGCTAGAATACAACAATAAGTCATAGGAGATGATTATGATTTGTGCGTTTTGCCACGCGGATATTGAAGTTGACGAGCCGGTCAGCAGGAGAGAAGTCTGTCCACACTGCGGCAGAGATCTCCATTGTTGCAAACAATGCAAGTTCTACGATCCCCACTCCTATAACGAATGTAAGGAAGTAATGGCCGAGCGGGTGGTGGACAAGGATAGGGCTAATATGTGCGAATACTTCGTAATCAGAGGCTCTGTAACGAAGCGTACCGATAAGGTGAAACAGGCAAAGGAGGCACTGGAGAATCTATTCAAGAAACCTTCTTAGGGAAGTAGCCTGAACGCTAAAGGCGGGTGGCTAAAGCAGAGGCATCAATTGCTATTAGGTATGATCCCCTGGAGGCACTTTATTATGCTATCAAGGTGATAAAAGGGTCTATTGATGAATACTACGAAGGGGTACAAGTTATGGTTTCCATCACGGATGTATCCCACACATGTCCTCACGCCTCTAAGTGTGCCGGTTTTGTAAAAGACTCTATACTGCTTTCTCATTAGCCTGTGATAAGGCATAAAGTTGTTAAGCACCTTTACCATCTCGATTGCTGATATTTGATTTTGCCTTGATATGCCCGAGCCTTCTACAAGGCGCACAGATTTCAGGCCCAACCTCTGTGCAGCGTAATGGCGCAAGACCCTGAGGCCCTTGTCCATCGTAGCGGGAGGGCCGAACTGCATTGCGCCCATAGTGAGGAGGATCTGATTCGCCATAAAGTTGCTCGAGAATTTGAGCATTTTCTGGATTAGTTGCTCTAGAGTAAATGGTGAGTAATGGGTGTAGAGGAGTTCAGCGTCGGCCCTGACCACCCCAGGTCGTATCCTCCCAACCACCCGTATTCCTTCCTTCCTGAGAAAAGTCCCAAGTAGCTCTCCAGCATATCGTGCAGCGAGATCAGGGTCTTCGCCGATTGTATAACGACCTCTGCGGGCGCCAATCTTCTCAGCTACTTCCACGGTAATAGGAGTTAGAGGCGTCTGTGGCTCGCCAGAGATGACATGGCCCGTTCGGTCTCTCGCTACCATTATGGTGTTAAAGTTTGCACAGAGGGCTGAGGGGGGAGCGTCGTAAGGATTAGTGGTGTGTCCTCGGCCGGGAATCTTGATAGGATACGAAAAATAGGTATTGTCAGTGATAATGTCACGGATGCCGTTTAATCTTTTGGATAGTTGGGCGGCCATGTTTGAAATTACTTCGGATATGAGTAATGGGTCACCGTAACCCTTAACCACGAGATCGCTGCCGTTTTGAAGATAAAATTCGGTCCTGAACCGAAAACCCAGCCCTAATTCCCTAATTGCTGCGAGTGAAGTTAGAACCTTGAGGGTGGATGCTGGAGTCCTGAGTTCTGAACCATGCCGGGTGAGAATGACTCTTCCGGAAGGCTCAGAAAGTATAAGAGAGTCTGTATCCTTGATCCACCTAAGGCATTTTATCCCCTTTGCGCACGTACCCGGAGATTCCGAGAGCAACAGTAGTGTCAGCCCCAGAACAATACATGATATAGGAACATTAAGGGCCCTATTGATTATCTTCAGAAGATTCATGGGGCAATGACTCAGGTAAATCAGGAACTGGCTCCATATAACACTCTGTGAGAATCGCGATCTTTTCTTCAAGGGATTTGCGTCTATCAATATAGAGGTGAATCTGTCCTCTCAGCTTGCACAAACCTCCTTTGAGCTTCAAACCTGCTGTCTCAAGTTTATCATAATGGATTTGTATGCCTTTTTGTGCTACTTTTTCCTCTAACTCACGAAGAGTCGTTTCTTTCTGTGAAGCTTTTTTTTTCTTCTCAGTGGCGGTGTTTCTTCTCATAACATCGTCTCAAAGCTGGAATTGGATCATGCTTATTATCACATAGCCCTATATTTTGCAAAGCTGGCGTTACATGGGGGCCAAAATAATTATGGTAGGGGAGATAATTTTCTAAATTGCGATTTTGACCTGAAAGCCCGTTAATATGATTAAACAAATTGGCTTTCTTGGACCTA
>CAZAKC010000068.1:0-11008 GCA_964485655.1 uncultured Desulfobacteraceae bacterium | reverse complement strand
TTTCAAAACCACAATAGCCTTTACAGCTTCTCCCCATTTTGGATCAGGCACACCGATCACTGCAGCTTCCAAAACCGCAGGGTGTTTGTAGAGCACATTTTCCACCTCCACGGAATAAACATTTTCTCCACCTGTAATGATCATGTCTTTCTTGCGATCCACGATATTGACATATCCCTCAGCATCCAGGACCGCCATATCACCGGTGTGCAGCCATCCATCTTTTATCGCCTTAGCGGTTTCTTCGGGGTTGTTCCAGTATCCAGGAGTAACAATATCGCCCTTGACAATTATCTCCCCAACCTCTTTGCCATCGGGGGTGACCTCTGTACCATCTTCTTTCACCACCTTTAAAAGTACCCCTATGAAAGGGCGTCCTGTTTTGGCTTTAAATGTGAATTTTTGTTGATCCGGCAAATGAAGCAGGTTTTCTTTAAGGATTGAAAGGGTGAGATATGGGCTTGTTTCCGTCATTCCATAAGTTTGAATATAGTCAGTCTTAAAGGTTTCCATTATACGCTTGACCACATCAGGGGCAATGGGTGCGCCCCCGCTGAGCATAACCCGTAGAGAGGAGAAATCGAAATTTTCAACTCCAGGGGTGTTCACGAGCATGTTGAGCATGGTGGGAATCATGTTTGTGATGGTGACCCGCTCTTTTTCCATAGTCTCCAGCACAAGCTCAGGCTTAAACTCTGACACTGTCACATGCCTACCTCCCACCCACGTGATAGCAAATGTTGCCCATGCGTCAGCCAGGTGAAACAATGGAGCCACGTGAATCCATACATCTGTGTCCCGTATCCCTAACTCAGCAATGGCCCCAAGTGCGTGTATGCAGACGTTCTTGTGGGATAACATTACACCCTTGGGCCTGCCCGTGGTCCCACTTGTATAATATAGATGGGCAATGTCATCAGCATGGATGGAAGGCAGGGGAGGGGGATCTGGGCGCTCGGCCCCTAGCGCCTCTTCATAGCCCAATATCTCATAGCTGTTGTGATCTACATCATGGTCTCGACCGGTGATGAGCACGGTTCTCAACCAAACCCCTTCTCGCTTCAACTCATCCAGTGAGGCGGCGAACTGAGGTGCGCAGATCAACGCCAAGGCCCCCGAGTCTTTGATAATGTAAGCCAGTTCAGCAACAGAGAGCCTGAAATTAAGGGGGTTGACAATAGCCCCTATTTGTGCCGCTGCGAAGTAGCATTCCAGGAATTCATGGCTATTGTTGTGAAGGATTGCTACCCTGTCACCTTTTGAGATACCCCTTTTCTTGAGGGCATTTGCAAGTTTGTACACCCGCGAAGCAAACTTGCCATAAGTGAAACGCAATGGCCCCGATACCACGGCCTCTTTGGATTCATAAAGGGATAAAGCTTTCTCTAGAATAAACGGTATATTCATGGCAGCAGCCTTAGCCTACTATGAAGGATAACCTCTGAGGCAAATAGCATAAAACCCCTCTTTGTGTAAAGGGACAATCGTCCAAAAAGGTTGACGGTTGGTTGAGTCAATAAGCCATAAGGTGATGATTTGTGGGCGGCAAGATCCCTAGTTCTGCGCCTTGCTCCAGCAATTTCACAACTGCCCTTTCCCCCTCTTTTCCCAGAGAGGCCGTGTACTGATTGACGTAAAGCTGAATATGCTGTTCAATAACAGCCTCTTGCATCTCTTGGGCATGCTCTTTTACATAGGATCTAGTCGCTTCGGGATCCTTCCAAGCAAACTTGAGACTTTCTTGAATCAAGGAGTCGATGGCGGTAGCAAGCCTCTTGCCAAGGACACGCTTAATGACGATGCCCCCAAGAGGCAAAGGCAGACTCGTTTTCTCTTCCCACCATTGTCCTAAGTCGATGAGTTGATTCAGGCCATAATTTCTGTATGTAAATCGGCCTTCATGGATTATTACTCCATAATCGAACTCACCACGGGAGACAGCAGGCATAATGGTTTCAAAGGGGACAGGCGTAACTCGAAGAGGCCTTCGGGCAAAGATGCAGAGCAAAAGATAGGCTGTGGTCATAAGCCCGGGCACAGCCACTTCGCCGCGGGCCAAATGCTTAATGTCGGTGTCGGGTCGGGCAACTAAAAGGGGGCCGCATCCACGGCCCAGTGCGCTTCCACAATGAAGCAACATGTAGCTGTCCTGGAAGTGGGGATATGCCGCTATGGAAATCTTCGAGATATCATATAGTGCTTTCGTGCATGATTGATTGAGGTGTTCCACATCGTGGAGGTGCACCTCAAAATCAAGGCCTTTCAGGTCTATGAGTTTCCTTGCCAAAGCACAAAAAATGAACGTATCATTTGGGCAAGGAGAATAAGCCAATGTCAGTGGTCTATTCAATGGAACACCCCCGATTCTAGCAATAAGAGTGCTGCCTGTTGAGCTATATGGCAAGCCTTTTTCAGTTGCCAATTTTTCTTGTTTCTATCGCCTACTTCATTGCTGACAACCCTGAGCTCCACAAGGGGGATCCCGTGGATAGAGCAAGGGTACGCAGCTCCAAAGCCTTCCATATTTTCTATCATAGGTTTGTATTCTCTATAGTAGGTGGCTGCAGTAGAAGGGTAGGAGGATACAGTAAACACAGTCAAGAATGATCCCAAGAACGCCCTCTGAAACGTATTGTCAGAGGCAATCACAGAGGTAGCTTTTGCTGCGAGGGCTGGGTCGAGGGCTATTTCCCTTTTTGCAAATGGAAGAGGAGCGGTAAGAGGAGAGCGAGGTTTCGATTCAACCCCCAGTTGAGGAGCTATTTCCCGAGAAGCTACAGCAACTTGAAGAGGTTTTATGCCAGATTGTGCAAATCCGCCCCCGGTGCCAATCAAAAGAAAGTTATCAGGCGAATATTTTGAAATAAGAGAACATACTGTCGTGGCCATGGAGACCGCCCCTACGCCCCCCTCGCATAGGTAAATATCATGGCCGAAGGCAGTGCCATTGTAAACTACTATTGGCCCTAATCTCAATTCCCGTTCCAGGGCCAGGCGGTTTTTCAGCATTTGGAGCTCTTCTTTTACAGCAGCAACAATCGCCAAGACATTATTATTTCTCATTTGGCAGCCATCCCTTCCCTCAACAATCCCACAAGGTTTGTTGCCCAATGGTATATATCGCCCTCATGTGCCCTGTATATTCCCGGGTGTTGCCCAAAGTGTTCGAGCATGAAGGCCTGAAGGAATCGGTCTAGTACAGAGTCCAGAAGAAATGCTGCACAGGTCAGATCAATATTGTTCCTCACTTCGCCTCTCTTGATTCCCAATTGAATCATTTCTGATAGGAACTGATAAGACTCGGCCCTTATGGCGTTGAGCAAGCGAGAAATGAATTTGAGGTTTCCCTCATAGAGTATCCTAGTGTAAAGGCCATAAATGCGCGGATGTTTTCTTAAAAACGAAACGCCGGAAGTGAAAAGCCTTTCTATGCGTGAGAAGAAATCATCATTTATGGTTTCATCTCTTACCGATTTCAGGTGATCTTTCACCATTTCCAAGGATCTCAAAACAACGAACGTGAAGAGGCCTTCCTTATCCCCGAAGTATTGGAATATGGAGCCCTTTGCAATACCAAGATCGGTAACTATTCTGTTTATGCTGGCCCCTGCGTAACCCTTCTCGGAAAACTCTCGCAGCGCTGCTGTGAAGATCCTGTTCTGCTTCTTCTTGTCCAGGTTGTTAAAGGTGCTATTGGCCATAGGTGCAAACCGTCTCCAGACTTTGAGTTATTTCTTCGTCTTTAATATCCTTTACAATGACGACGCTTCCTATGTCGGTGGGCAGGACAAAGTAAAGCCGGCCTTGCCTGCGTTTTTTGTCCAGGGCGGTATGTTGTACTATCTGGTCGCCCTCAATATTCTTCCAGTTACCTGAAAATATGAGCTGCCTTGTGAGATTGATAATCCTTTTATAGGAAGCAAGGGGGAGGATCCTCCGGTCCAGGGCTATTGTTGCTGCAGTCATTATTCCGACGGCGACTGCTTCGCCGTGTGGTATGGAATCGGGGCCCGTGAGCATTTCAATGGCATGGCCGATTGTGTGGCCAAGATTGAGCTTCATCCTAGGGCCTGATTCCCGTTCGTCCTGCATCACAATATCGGCCTTGACCCTTAGGGCTCTGTAAATCACGTGGTCCACGAGATCCTCACGTTTGCAAGACACAATTTGCTCCAGCGATCCTTCCATCATAGAGAAAAGACCAGAATCTCCTATGATGCCAGCCTTGATAGCTTCCACAAGGCCCGTCTTTCGGTGAATAGGGTCAAGGGTTTGGGCTAAAGCAGAATCAACAAGGACCAGGGAAGGATGGTAGAAGGTCCCCAGGAGATTCTTGGCGCCTGCGAAGTTAACTCCCACTTTGCCACCTAGGCAGGCATCACACTGAGACAGAGTAGTTGTGGGAATGGACAAATAGCGTAAGCCTCGCATATAAAGAGCGGCCAGCAGTCCCGCTACATCTGAAATTGAACCTCCTCCAACGGCCACTATCCTATCGGAGCGGTCAAATTGGGCTTTTGTGAGCTCTGTGGCAAGTTTGAGGATCGTGTCCATGTCCTTGGTATCCTCGCCGCCCTTAAGGGCCAAGACCAATACCATGGGCGCCCATTCACGGATCAGTGCCTTGATCGTCTCCTTGACGAGGCCAGGAAGATTGGCATCCACTATAATGGCAACTTTGCGATCCTTGAGAAAATCTCTGACAAGGCTTGGAAGGTTGGCTAATAGACCATGGGCAATCAGGATCGTGCATTGACTGGAAGGTAGCTTAACGACAATTTCTCTCATGGTATATCTCTCACTAAAGCGTCCTGCCCACGGCGCCCGCCACCTTACGCACCTCTTTCATTAGTGTGAGGAACTGGCCAGGAAGCAAGCTTTGCTGACCATCTGAAAGGGCTTGTTCGGGTGAGGGATGGACTTCTATCATTAACCCATCTGCCCCAGCGGCAATGCCTGCTTTGGCTATTGTTGATACCCATGAGCTGTTGCCACTGCAATGGCTGGGGTCAAGAAGGATAGGGAGGTGTGAAAGCTCGTGCACCAAGGGGATGGCTGAGATGTCAGGTGTAAATCTAAAGTGATTTTGAAACGTCCTGATACCTCTCTCGCAAAGGATAACCTTATTGTTTCCTTCCACCAGTATGTATTCCGCTGCAGCCAGGAATTCTTCTACTGTTGCTGAAAGGCCTCTTTTGAGAAGTACGGGTTTGTCCAGTTTCCCCAGTTGTCTCAAGAGCGGATAATTTTGCATGTTACGGGAACCAACCTGTAAGATGTCCACGGAACCTGCAAGTTTTTCAACATGCTCGAGGTCCATCACCTCTGTTATTGTCAGCAGATTGTGCTCCTTTGCTGCATCGATCAGCAGATTCAGGCCTTCCATGCCAAGGCCCTGGAAGCTGTAAGGAGAGGTACGAGGTTTGAAAAGCCCACCTCTCAACACGTGACCCCCTGCTGCTTTGACCGCTGCGGCTGTGGTGGACATTTGCTCCTCAGATTCCACGGCACAAGGGCCCGCAATAATGAGGAGTTGCTCTGTGCCTACCTTTACCTTTTCAAAGTCTAGCACCGTGGGATCAGGTTTGTATTCCCTGCTGCACAGGTAAAAAGGCTTTTGGGTCATCACTGTGGACTCCTTCAAAGGCCATTGCTTTTGTGAGCTGTGTAAAGACTAACGCAGCCTGCCGTAAGTGAGGCTCGGTTGACCGTAGTAAATCCTGCCAAATGCAAGAACTCTTGTACCCGCGAAGGCCCGTGGAATGTATAAATACTGCTTACCAAATACTCGTAGGCTTGGCGGTCTCGTGTAAGGGCAGCCCCAAGAGGAATAAGAATATTCTTAAGATACAAACGATAAATTTGGGAGAACAGTGGTACATGTGGCCTGGAAAATTCCAAGATTACGACCCTCCCGCCCGGCTTGATCACCCGGCAAAGCTCGGTCAGCCCTGCACTGAGATCAGCCAGATTCCTTATGCCGAAAGCCACCATGGCAGAATCAAACGTGTGATCAGGGAATGGCAGGTTTTCTGCATCTCCGCAAACGGGGAAAGCAAAAGGTCTGAGGGATCCTTTGTCTGTGATACCCTGAACAAGCATTGGGTGGCTGATGTCCAGACATACGACCCTCACCTTAAGGCGGGCAAGCAAGGACTTCGCAAGGGTCATTGTCCCTGAACAAAGGTCCAAGACCAGGTGATCTGGTTTTGCACCTAGAGCATTTATGGCCTTTGTCCTCCAGTAATGATCAATAAAAAGGCTGGTGATTGAATTTACAAGGTCGTAATTGGCCGAGATGCCGGAGAACATCTTCTTAACAAGGCCTTTTTTGTCTTGAGCTTCAATTTTCATGGCTCTTTTAGATCATCCCCCTTGAATGGAGCAACTTAAAGAAATACTCCATTCCTTGGCGCTCTTCTGTGCCCAACCTATAGTTCAGGGCTTCAAAATATGCCCGGATCATAGCCGACGGGAGCTTGAGATTACCGGCTACCCTAGTGACCAGTGATTCAATAGAGGCCAGCCCGCAGTTGAGTGATTCATTAAATAAATCATCCAACTTATTTAAATAATGGTCTAATTTTGCTATTACATCTTTTCTTGTAACCCATACGGCAAAGACAAAAGGCAGTCCAGTCCATGCATACCAATATTCTCCCAGATCCAGGAAGAGTGGACATTTCTGGTAATAGATCCACGCAAGCGCCCTATCACCGATCAGCAGCCCACCCATTGCGTCATCAGGTAGTCTGGTTTGCTGCCCTGATAGCCATGGCCTGTATTCAGGCGAGAGATTTTCCCGCTCCATGATTAACTTTAGCAATTGCACAGAGGTGGTTGACTCATTGCTAAGGTATAGTGGCGCGTTATGCAACTGCTCCAGGGGACCCTTGCTTGCTAAGATGACGCTCATTGCGCGACCCGCGCACGATATGCAAAGGCCGGGGAGCAGGTCCCATTTATCTGAATGTATTGCATATGCCACTGAAGAGACCGGTCCCACGTCCAAGGTACCATCGATCATCATGTTATTGAGCGTTGTCGGGTCTGCTTCTACTATTTCCACCCATTCTGGCATCCGTCCTTCATCGAAAAGCCAATAGACAGGATCAACATTTACGTATTTTATGCGGCCAACCTTAAGCTTGCGATAACTCATTATAAAATGTATCCCGTTGCTGTGCCTTGAATCCTGCAGTCTCAATGAGACGTACCATTTCCTCGCGGCTCAGGCGAAAACTGGTTCCTGCCGCTGCCACCACGTTTTCCTCGATCATTGTGCTACCCATGTCATTGGCTCCGAAAAATAAGGCGGTTTGGGCAATTTTGGCCCCTTGAGTCACCCAAGAAGCCTGTATGTTTGCAATGTTGTCTAAGACGAGCCTGGATATAGCCACAGTTCGAAGATATTCGGCAGCCGTCGCCTTCCTCACATGCAAACGCGTATTGTGCGGCTGAAATGTCCAAGGGATAAAGGCAGTAAAACCACCTGTTCGATCCTGTAGCTCACGAATCTTGAACAGGTGTAAAAGCCTCTCTTCAAGGGTTTCAATATGGCCGAACATCATTGTAGCTGTTGTTCTGAGTCCCAGACCATGGGCAACCTCCATTACCTTCAGCCATTGCTCGGCACTACACTTATTGGGTGAGATCCTCTTTCTAACCCTATCCACCAAGATCTCAGCCCCACCCCCGGGAATTGATCCCAAGCCTGCATTGATAAGCCTTGTGAGCACTTCTTCAATGGAGAGATTTTCCTTATCCGCCAGAAAACATATCTCTGGAGGTGAAAAGCCATGGATGTGGATATGAAAACTCTCTTTAATGAAGCCAAGCAGATCTTCATAATACGAGATACCCAAGTCCGGATGCATTCCGCCCTGAAGCAGTATTTGAGTGCCTCCCAAAGCCAGTGTCTCTTCAATCTTTTTTCGCAACTCATCTCTTGACAGCACATAGCTATCAGGATCACCCTTGGCTCTGAAAAATGCGCAAAAAAGGCATCCTGAAGAGCAAATATTGGTGTAATTGATATTCCTATCAACCACATAGGTAACCTTGCTCTCAGGGTGAAGATAGGAGCGGACTCCGTGGGCCATTGCTCCAAGGTTGAGCAAGGTCTCATTGGTGTAAAGATCCAAGGCTTCTTCAAAGTCCAAGCGCTTGATAGCCTGTCCAGCACTTATGGAGTCAGTTATGGTCATTGCTCTTTTCCACTGGATTGTAAAAGGCATCTCTTTCGACAGGTTCAAATCCTGCCGCACTGATCATTTCCCTTATCTCATTCCTTGTTAGTCCCTTGGGTGTCTTGGCACCAGCCATGTGAGTAATCTTCTCTTCCACAACTGTACCGTCCATATCATCGGCCCCAAAAGACATGGCCACTTGGGCCAATGCAGGGGAAATCATGACCCAGTAGGCCTTAATATGGGGGATATTGTCCAGTACAAGGCGAGCTATGGCTATTGTCTTTAGGTCATCTACCGCAGGGGTAGGAGGTAGATGTGATAATCTTGTGTTTTGCGAGTGAAAGGCAAGGGGAATGAAGGCCAGGATCCCGCCGGTATCGTCCTGCAAAGCCCTAAGCTTAAGAAGGTGATCTATCCTCTCCTCAATGGTCTCAATATGTCCATAGAGCATAGTGGCATTGGTGGGTATACCGGCATTATGGGCAGCCCTTGTCACCTCTAACCATCTCTGGGGGCCTATCTTTTTCTTGTACAGTTTCTGATGAACCCTTTCACTTAGGATTTCAGCCCCGCCCCCAGGCATCATGGACAGCCCCGCCTCTTTGAGCAAGCGGAGTACTTCGACTAGACCCATGCCGCTTATTTTGCAAAGGTGATCAATTTCTACTGCAGTAAAGGCCTTTACAGTGGCCCCTGGGCGAAGAGTCTTTATTTTTCTTATTAGATCCAGATAGTAAGAAAAGGGAAGCGAAGGATTAAGGCCGCCTACTATGTGGATTTCCGTTATGGGCTCGTCTTCGCGCTTTGCGATCAATTGGGCGGCTTGGTCAATGGAAAGTGTGAAGGCCCCATCTTGTCCCTCGTCTTTGGAATAAGCGCAAAAAACACAGCGGTTGATGCAGACATTTGTGTAGTTTAGGTGTTGATTGTACACATAGAAGGTCTTTTTACCGTAGAGTCGTTCACGAACCATTGTTGCCAGTTGGCCGATGCCCATAAGGTCGTTGCTACGGTACAGGGTGTGGCCATCGGCGCGGGTGAGGCGTTGCCCTGTCATCACTTTTTCTGCAATAGGTTCAAGGGCTGAATCAAGGAGTTTGGACATCTTCACAATATCTGATTGAATGACCAGTTAGTCATATATAACCTGCTAAAATAAAATGGCAAAAACGCTATTATCGAGTGACCAGCGGGTCATTTTAGAGGCCTATTGCTCCCATGTCAAGAAATAACCTGTATGCACATACATCCAAAAACTAATTTCACAGCCAATAGAAAAAGCTTGTGAGATTCAAACCCATCATATATAATGTATATATACATTATAAGGACTTGGAGCGCTTATTATGGTACGAACTCAAATCTACCTTAGGGAAAATCAAAAAAAGGCACTTGACAAACTCAGTTCTCAGCATGGTGAGAGCATTGCTGAACTCATAAGAAAGGCCGTTGATGAATTCATTGCCAAAAAGGCCTCAACATTTGACGATGCTCTAGAGGAATGCTTTGGGATTTGGAAGGGAAGAAAAGATATTGGAAAGGCTGAAGATTATGTGAGAAAGCTGAGGTCAGAGTGGGAATTGCGATAAAATGGAGTGAAAAAGGTGGACTTCCTGATTGATACAGATGTGCTGATTGACCATCTTAGAGGAGAAAAAAAGGCGAAGCAGTTCTTAAAGAGCTGCAAATCAACAGGTGATGGTATCCTTATATCGGCAGTGAGCAAGGCAGAGTTGTACGCGGGAGTCAGACCCAAGGAGGAAAAAGCCCTAAAGAGCCTCCTAGACAGTATGGAAGAAGTCGTGGTGGACGGGGAGGTTGCCTTTCATGCAGGTAAATACAGGCGTAAGTACGGAGCCTCCCATGGGGTTTTGCTCCCTGATGCCCTTATAGCAGCATGCGCGCGGACAACTCGAGCCACACTCGTATCGTTGAATCGGAGGCACTATCCCATGAAGGACATAAACGTCCTGGTTCCATATCAGAAGCACTGATTTATTCTAAATCTTCTCGCCCAATTTCTTTACCGCGGCCATTCCTCCCTGGAGATTGAATGTATCGTGGATACCTACTTGGTCAAGTGTGATTTGGGCCTCATAGGATCGGACCCCGGTGTTACAAATAAGGGCTATCTTCTTATCCCTTGGCACTTCACTGATCCGTCGCCTCAGTTCGTCCTGAGGGATACTAATCCAGTGCTCTGGGTATTTTTCTACATAGGGTTGCGCATTTCCCCAGCCGCGACAGTCCAGAAAAAACGTATCCCCCTTTTCTCTATCCTTCCACCAACGTACAAACTCGTCAGGATTCACTACTCTGTTGCGGCCCTGGAGCAGGTTTTGGGCGGTATTACCCAGGGCATTGAGCACATCCATGGCAGCAGAAAAGGGAGGGGAGTATGGAAGCTCCAGGTTGCCAATGTCTTCAACAGTAGGTGAGAACCTGAGGATAGGTGCCACAGCACTGAGTCTGGCAAGTAAGCCATCTCCTTTGGGGCCAAGGCCCTGCATTCCAAGTACCCTGCCAGTTGTCCGCTCAACCGTAAGCTCAAGGTACATGAGGGCTTTTTCAGGATAAAAATGTGCCCTGTCGAACTGAACCACAAGGGTGTCTATGGCATCAAACCCTTCATCCCTAGCCCTTGAGAGGGACAGCCCAACGCTGCCCACAGATATCTCAAAAAGCTTAACTATAAAGGTTCCCACCGCACCTTCAAACTTGGCTTTGCCTCCTGCCAAGTTGGTACCGATCACGCGTCCCTGCCGATTTGCCAAAGAGCCGGAGGGGAAATAGGCATGTTTGCCTGTAATGAGATT
>CAZAKC010000067.1:0-11171 GCA_964485655.1 uncultured Desulfobacteraceae bacterium | reverse complement strand
AGTTAGAAAAAACAATGGAAGGTATGGAGGAGGTGAGACGCAAACTCAGGCAGGCCTACGATGAACTTGAGAAAAGGGTCGAGGAAAGGACAAGTCAGCTTCGCAAACTCACTGATCATCTACAGTCAGAGATACTCAAGCGTGAAAAGGCACAATTGGAGTTAAAGAAGAGCGAGGAGAACTACCGCAGGATCTTTGAAAACTCTGTGGTAGGGTTTTTCCAGAGCACACCAGCAGGCCAATTTATGAAGGTCAATCGCGCCTTTGCAAAAATCCTAGGCTATGATTCACCTGAGGACCTTGTCTCAAGTATTACCGATATCTCTACGCAGTTTTATCTGAACCCTGAAGATCGGAAAATCTACCAAAACCTCCTCGCAGAAAAAGGCCACGTTGAAAATTACGAAATCAAGGTTCGCAGAAAAGATGGCTCAATTATCTGGATCTCCAGCAGCACGCGGGCCTATTTTGACAGCCACGGAAACCCTATCCGCTACGATGGGGTCGTAATTGACATCACCGAACGAAAGCACTCAGAAAAAGAAAGGGAAAAGCTCCAGCAACAGCTTATTCAGGCCCAAAAGATGGAATCCGTGGGCCGCCTTGCAGGGGGGGTAGCTCATGATTTCAACAATATGTTAGCTGTAATCATGGGGCATACCGAACTGGTGCTGATGAAAAGCTCGCCTGATTTGCCGTTTTACAATGATCTGGTGGAGATTAGAAATGCTGCCCAGAGGTCATCGGATCTAACCCGTCAGCTTCTGGCTTTTGCCAGAAAACAGGCCATACGTCCCCGTGTACTTGATCTCAATGAAACTACTGAGGGAATGCTCAAGATGCTAAGGAGATTAATAGGCGAAGAAATAACCCTCGCCTGGAAGCCTCAGTCCCAACTTTGGCCCATCAACATAGACCCCAGCCAATTGGATCAGATCTTGGCCAACCTGTGCGTAAATGCACGTGATGCAATTGAGGGGATGGGTACAATTACGATCGAAACCAAAAACATTACCCTAGACCAAGAATACTGTCACACCCACAGAGGTGCCAGCGCCGGTGATTACGTAATGCTGGCCGTGAGTGACACCGGCTGTGGAATCCCAGAGGAAATCCTGAATAAGGTCTTCGATCCCTTCTTTTCCACCAAAGGGCCAGGAAAAGGGACAGGGTTAGGCCTTTCAACCGTCTACGGAATAGTAAAGCAGAACGGCGGTTACATTCAGGTGGACAGTAAACCAGGCAGTGGCACCACGTTCAAGATTTATTTCCCTAGGTATAGGGGAGAACTGGAAACCCAGGCCAAAGAAGCCCGACAGCCTTCGCCAAGCAGCAACGGTGAGACAATTCTTATTGCCGAAGATGAACCCCTGGTGCTTAATATAATGAAAAACGTGCTCACCGAACTCGGTTACAACGTGCTCCCCGCAGGCCACCCCAACGAAGCGCTTGAGCTTGCCCGTAATTATCCCCGGGAAATTCATCTCCTGATCACCGATATCGTTATGCCCCATATGAACGGCAAGCAGCTATCAGAACGGGTCACCTCGCTCAGGCCAAACATTAGAACCCTCTTTATGTCTGGCTATACACCCGAGGCAATTATCGAAAACGGTATTGTAAAAGATGATATCTATTTCATTCAAAAGCCATTTACGCCCGTTGAACTGGCCAGAATGGTAAGAAATACATTGGAAGGGCAAACCCATGGACCATCTAAGCAATACGAAGGTCACAGTGCTTATTGTTGATGACAATCCTGTGAACATTCGCTTCATAGAGCTTATCCTTCAAAAAGAAGGATATCACAGCATTTCAACCCCCGAGGGGCTGGAGGCAATAGAAATGGCCACCCGCCTGAGCCCGGATATTATCCTCCTTGACATAACGATGCCGGAGATAAGCGGCATCGAGGTCTGCCGAATGTTGAAAGCTGATGAAAGAACCGCTGATATTCCAATAATCTTTGTCACAGCAAATACGGGTGATGAAACCCTCAAAGAGGCATTTGCCTCTGGGGGCAATGATTATGTCCGCAAACCAGTCAGCAGGGTAGAACTCATCGCAAGAATACGGGCCTGTCTGAGGGAAAAAGAGCTCCTAAAAAAGACCCTAGAGCAGGAAAAGCTCCGCGCGGTTCTTGAAACAGCGGGGGCAATTTGCCATGAGATGAATCAGCCCTTGCAGTTCCTCACCTGGATCTCGGGTGGGCTCTTCCATGAACTCCCAGAGGGCAGCCCCCTGAGAGAGCAGGCAGCCTCAATCAAGACCCATGTCGATAGGCTCTCTGAGATTGTCAGAAAGCTGGCCAATATCACTACGTACAAGACCCGCCCCTATGTCAAGGGCCACTATATCATTGATATAGATAAGGCCTCCGCACCATAAGCAAAGGGAGTCCCCATACGTACGACTGACCGGAACTCAGCACTCGCCCGAGTGCCTTACATCTGCCTAGCTCATGTAAGACTTGTTCCTTGCAGGCGACTCATGTTAATAAACAAATATAGCTCATTCCCTTCCCGATTAGCTGAAAGGACAATAATGATACCACTAATAAAAGCATTGCCAGCGCAAGACATCAATGTTGGGAACAATACGGTTCCAATTTACATTATCCCCGAAGCCCCATTTTGGTTTGTACCTACCTCATCAGCCCACCATATCCTTACAGCCTGCCAGGGCCTTATTTCCGCTGATGAGATGGCAATAGCCTGGCATAGAATCAGCCAAAAGGATATTATGACCTCTGCTCTGGACATCAGCAGCTTTTGTAACTCCATTACCATACCGCCTTATAGGCCTTACAAGGGTCGGGCACAGAGGAGTCTCCATCGACTAAACGAACTATGGTTCCACATTACTGACAGTTGTAATCTACGATGCAAACATTGTTTGTTTGGCCGAGACCTAACAGGCCGAAGGTCCCTGGCCCCGGAAAAAATTTTGGACACTATCGCCGCGGCCTACGCGCTGGGCTGCAGGGTTGTTTTTTTTACCGGAGGGGAACCGTTCATTTATCCAGATTTTATCCCACTGCTTGGCAAAATCCTTAGATACCCGGATATGACTATTGCTATTTTGACCAACGGCATTCTCGTCCCTTCTCTGGTCCCTCGCCTTCAGGGGCTGGACAGAGCAAGAATCCATTTACAGGTGAGCCTGGATGGCCCTGAAGCGGTACATGATCAAATAAGAGGCCCGGGAACCTACAAAAAAACTACTCACGCCCTAAAGGCCATTAATGAAGCAGGCCTGTCTTGCAGTATTGCTGTGGCAATAAACAGCAAGAACGTAGATTCCCTTGAGGATCTAATCAGGACCGCTACAGAGCTGGGCATAGGTACTGTGCATCTGCAGTGGCACCTTCAACGTGGGTCTGGATCAGGGATAGATATTCCTCCCATGCCCCAGCTAATACCAGCGTTGCTGCATGCCTCCAAGTTGGCAGATGATCTGGGAGTCTCCATCGACAACGTGGAGGCAATGGCCTCGCAGGTACTTTCCCCTCCCGGAACAAGATATGACCTAGGCAATGCCTGCTGGGAATCCCTTGCCATAGGCCCTGATGGCGCCATCTATCCCACCCCTGCCATGGTTGACAGTCCCCAGTGTGTGGGCGGATATTTGCATGAGGGGCTGGAGAAGGTTTGGCGTAATAGCAAGCTGTTTCGAGCCATCAGATCCATGTCCCTCATGGACTCTGTTCAAATGAGGAATGATCCGTGGCGTTTTATTATTGGTGGGGGTGACATTGATCATTGCTTAACAATATCGTGGGGACCCGATTTTGAGCTTGACCTCCACTCAGATCCTTATGGGCCTGTCTACAGAGCCCTTGCCACATATGTCATTAAAAGACAAGTACAGGGTCTGCCTGTGCCATCACATCCCGCAGTGGTGCTCAGGATGGGAGATGTGAGTACGGATTGCCCTTCTGGGGAGGAAGTTAATTTTATGCATTGTAATTGTCTCCTGTCCCTTGGCACCGGGGACATGCGCGGATTAGTTCGCCAATTCTACTCCCGCAGGGCAAGAAAATCTGATGAAAAAATACTCAACCCCATAGAAGTCATGGAAGACATGGATTTCATCCCGGCAGAGGCCCAGGTGAGGATGTACGGATGTGGAAGCCCGGCGCAAGAGGCAGGGCTAAAACAGGGTGAGACCCTCTTGGACCTGGGCTCAGGCAGCGGTGTAGAGTGTTTCCTGGCATCCAAGATGTTAGGGGCAGAAGGCACGGTATTGGGCCTTGATATGACTGGGGAAATGTTGGACATAGCGCAGCGTTCTAACCTTCAGGTAAGTCGTCATCTTGGCTATTCCAACATAACGTTCTTGAAGGGATACCTGGAACAGATCCCATTGGCTGATTGCACTGTGGATGTGGTGATTTCCAACTGTGTTATAAACCTCAGCAAGAATAAGAGGAAGGTCTTTGCCGAAATTTTCAGGGTCCTAAGACCCGGAGGACGTTTAGTCATCTCTGATGTTGTTACTGAAACTGAGCCTCCCCCACACATAAGAGCAGACCACCAGCTCATAGGCGAATGTCTGGGTGGTGCTATGGTAGAGAGTTACCTTTTCTCGATGCTCAGAGACATAGGTTTTGAAGGCGCCACAGTCCTGAAGCGTTTTCCTTACAGGGAAGTCTGTGGTCACCAATTTTACTCACTCACCTTTTCTGCAGTCAAATGCAATAGTGCTGAAATGCCCAAATCGGCTCGCAGCGTTATGTACTCAGGGCCCTTCCGTGGCCTGATAACCGAAGAGTCCTCTGTCATGCAGATTGGAAAGAAAACGACACTCCCACTTCAGTCGTCGCTCACTGACCAAGTCCTTGCCCGACACGGAGTCTTCGTCCTCGATAACAACACAGGCCTGGTGTCCAACGTGGAAATGAGCGCTTCCTGCTCCTGTTTCGCACCACAAGAGCCAAAGCCCACAAAGAAGATAGCCGACACTCTTAGATCTTACGAGACTGGCTGCCTGGTATGCGGTGACCCGATCGTATACCTGAAGTCACCCGAGGCCAGGACCTGTGCCCTTTGCGGATCAAAGACAAAGGCTGACGCTATATGCGCCAAAGGCCACTTCGTATGCGACCTTTGCCATATTAAGGATCCCCTGGACATTATTAAGAAGGTCTGCACAACCTCAAAGGAAACGGATATGCTCGCTTTACTAAAAGCCATCAGAAAACACAAGTCCATTCCTATCCATGGTCCGGAGCACCATGCCATGGTGCCTGGCATAATCCTGCGGACATACAAGAATCTTGGAGGCGATATCCCCGATGATGCCGTGATCACAGCCATAGAAAGGGGTAGCCTTGTACCAGGGGGTGCCTGCGGCTTCATGGGCAGTTGCGGAGCAGCAATTGGAGTAGGTATTGCATTTTCAATTATCCTTGAGGCCAATCCTCTAACCCCCAGACCACGGAAACAGGTCCAGACAATAGTAGCCAATATCCTTCAAAAAATCGGAAGACTTAAGGCCGCCAGGTGTTGTCAGAGGGAAAGCTATTTATCATTGTTGGAGGCGGCAAAGATATCCAAATCTGTCCTTCCTCTTGAATTAAAGGCGTTGGACAACTTCTCATGTGAACAGTACCCACTGAACAAAGAATGTATAAGGCGGGCTTGTACCCTCTTCCCGGGGGAGGAAAACAAGGCAGCCCAGCTCTCATTCCCTGTTATGGACAACAAGGTATAAGCACGCAGCATTGCTGCTTTCGGTAAGATTCCAGAATTCCTTTCCCCTATGAGCTTGAAATTTTGCTCCTCCCCTAGTATGTTACCGTAAATCGCGAACATGAACAGCTATGAGACACTGGCTTTTATGGAAGATCACCTTTCAAAACTTCTCACTGAGAGAGAAAACCTGGAGAGGATTATTGATAACCTCCTCGAAGGAATTATAGCTCACGACACGGAGCGCAAAATCATATACTTCAACAAGACAGCCGAGAAGATCACTGGTTATACGCGAGAAGAAGTGGTGGGCAGGGACTGCCATGAGGTCTTTGGAGAGCCTTTTTGCGGAGGCCGGTGCTCCTTTAAATCGGGCTGCCCCAAGACCTGGGAAGATATTGAATACCCTCTTACCATTATGACAAAACACGGCGAGCCCAGGCGTCTTGAAATGAGACTAACAGGTATGAAAGATACTACAGGGAATTTTGTCGGTGTACTAGCCTCATTCACAGACGTAACCGACCTGACAACTCTCAGGATTAAAGCAGGGGCCCTGAAACAGTTCCGCGGAATCATCGGCCGAGATCCCAAGATGCTCGACATCTACCGCCAGATAAGGGATGTTGCCGCAAATGATTATCCTGTCCACATTAAAGGTGAGACAGGGACGGGCAAGGAGCTTGTGGCCCACGCGATTCATAAAGAAAGCCGCAGAGGCGGAGCCCCATTTGTTCCCATAAATTGCGGCGCCTTACCGGAAGGAGTTCTTGAGAGTGAGCTATTTGGTCATGTTAAGGGAGCATTTTCTGGGGCGATACGGGATAAGAAAGGCCGATTTGAGCTTGCAGACGGTGGAACATTATTTTTGGACGAAGTGGGAGAGCTTCCCAAGCATGTGCAGGTAAGATTGCTCCGGGTATTGCAAGACGGAGTATTCGAGCGCGTGGGGGGCGAGAGGAGCATATCGGTAGACGTAAGGATAATCAGCGCAACCAACAAAGACCTGAAGAAAGAGGTAAGGGAGGGCCGGTTTCGAGAGGATCTATACTACCGCATAAATGTAGTCCCCATTGAGCTGCCCCCACTGAGAGAAAGAAAGGGAGATATTCCCCTCCTTGTGGAGCACTTCGCGCAAGAGGTGGAAAGGCAGGGCCAAGATGTAGCCGGATTTTCAAAAGCCGCCATGAGCCTTTGCACTTCCTACCCATGGCCTGGAAATGTGAGGGAGCTTCAAAGTGCGGTTAGATTTAGCCTGCTTCGGGCCAAAGGCAAAACTGTTATGCCTCACCACCTCCCCATGGAATTGCAGCAATGGGGACAAGCCCCGGCATTGACTCCTCGTGGCCGCACAAGGAAGTTAAGCGCCCATGCAGTCAAAGAGGCCCTGCAAAAAACCGCCGGCAACAAGGCCAAAGCTGCCAGGCTGCTGGGAGTAGGGCGAGCCACCCTTTATCGCTTCCTCGACGAAAATCCCGATCTTTCTTTAGAATAACTTTTTCTTTGACCCACCTAGCGGACTAGTCCTCGCAGTCCGTTGCTTGCCCCCCTTCGCCTGCCTAATCCATCCGGCTGTGGGGGAGGGAAATCGCATGGCCCAATGAGGTCTCTTCTTGAACACGCGCCAGGCATCGATGCTAGTTACGATGGCACGCCTTTTGTAAGATACCTTCACATATATATCCCCTCTTACCAGAGGAACGAAAGAACGGAGGGAGGTGTTGTTCAAATGAGCCAACCTAAATTTAAAAAACTTCATATATATCAATGTCCCTGTGGGTATCAGTATGACCCGGAGAAAGGAGACCCACAGGCTGGATGGGCTCCGGGCACGCCTTTTGAGAAGTTGCCCGAGCAGTTGACGTGTCCCAGGTGCCAGAGGGCTAAGATACATTTTAGAGAAAAGAAATTTTCAGTCCCTGTGTAAGACTCACATGATTGTGAATTATGGATTGTGGAGGGGAAAATGGAAAAACATAAAGTCGCAATCTTTACGCCCTATCCATTTGAAATAGGACAAAAAATTCGGATTGACGGAGGGCCCAGGAATGGTGACTGGGAGGTCATCGGAGTGAGCGAACACAAGGTAGTGCTGCGCTGCCCTGTGACAAAGAAAGAATTCCACTGGGAGCGCTTCTGTTATTTTGTTGAAGAGAAGGAAAACGAGCCATGGCCTTCCCATTGATAATTGTTTCATGAGACACTTTTGTATCACTTTATTTTGAGACATTTCAACCCTCACCCAGTCATTTGGACTGAGAAAACAAACCTTGACATTATCGACCCCGGTCTTGCCCTAGACGATGAACCTTTACTGAAAAAGTAAAGACTGGGGACCAGCCAGCTTGTTAATGAGACGATGTGTCTCAAAAAAATCCGGTATCCATGTACGGAAAAGGCTCTGCTACCCGATAACTCGTTGCTATTATTGAGTTTTTATCTGGTAGTTAATCGTGGCACAAATCTTGATTAGCTAAATAGGCAAATGATCGCAGGAGAAGGATATGAAAGAATGTGATCGGGCTATTATGCAAACCCTGGAGCTTGTGAAACAGATGATCGATCTTGCAGATTATGGGGATGCAGTAAGGGAAGATGATGGATGCGGCATACTCTATTCAGTCATAAGAGATGCAGCATTTAAAATACAAAAACTGGCCGAAGCCGAAAAACAGGCCCATATAAGAAAAGGCTGGTGGCACGAAATTGATACAAGACAGGAGGGATAGAAAATGGAAAAGAAGGTGCTGAATGCAATGAAAAAAGCGGGTAAACCTGTAAGACCAGGGGACATAGCCAAGATGCTTGGTGTGGACAGCAAGGAAGTGTCAAAGGCAATTAGTGAACTGAAGAAAAAGGGTAAGGTAATGTCTCCAAAGAGGTGTTACTACGCACCCAACGAATAATGGGTACTGGCAAGAATCGGCTTTATCCTATTGTGAAACGAATAAGTAATAATTAGAAAAGAAAGGAGCTTTGAAGATGAGCAAAACAGAGCAGAATTTGAAAGATGCATTTGCAGGAGAATCCCAGGCTAACAGGAAGTATCTTGCTTTTGCCAAACAGGCTGAAAAAGAAGGATACCCACAGGTGGCAAAGCTCTTTCGTGCTGCCGCAGAGGCAGAAACAGTTCATGCCCACTCCCATTTAAGGACACTGGGCGAGATTAAGTCGACAAAAGAGAATTTGCAGGCCGCAGTGTCTGGCGAGACATTTGAGTTTAAGCAGATGTATCCTGCGATGATCGAGACGGCCAAGCAAGAGGGTGAAAAGGCGGCAGAGAGAAGTTTCACTTACGCCAATGAGGTAGAGAAGGTACATGCTGAACTGTACCAGAAAGCCCTTGATAACCTGGATAATCTTCCGGGGGTAGAGGCATATTATGTATGTTCCGTGTGTGGGTATACGGTCGCAGATAAGCCGCCTGAGACATGCCCAGTTTGCGGAGCAAATTCAAAGGCTTTTATGAAGATTGAATAACTTGCTGAAATTTTCAAAGAGGAGTTGTAAATGAAAAAAGTGCTAATTGTTTACGACAGCAGGACCGGAAAAACCGAGCAGATGGCACAATACATCGCCGAAGGGGTTAGGTTTAGTGGCAACGAGGCCGCACTCAAGCGGGTTCGAGAGATCAAGAACGAGAAAGAGCTTGAAGGCTACGATGCCTATATCTTTGGCTCTCCAACTTACCACAGGGACATGATAGGTACGATGAAGACCTTCTTATTCCTTGCAGAAAAAGCAAAACTGGAAGGAAAACTAGGAGGTGCATTCGGTTCATATACCCATAGTGGTGACGCTCCAAAAATCATACTTGATACTTTGGAATTCGTGTTTAAGATGAAGATATCTAGTCTTGGTTCATTGAGGCTCAAAGAAGATGTCATAGGCACACAGGAAGGCATGAAGGCTTGCCAGGATTACGGTAGATCTATTGGTGAGGCGTTGAACCAATAACTAAGAATCTTGAGAAAGGTAAAGGAAATGGAAAGATATGTATGTGGGGTTTGTGGTTATGTGTATGACCCTGAGAGCGGGGATCCTACCTCGGGAATAGAACCCGGGACCCCTTTTAGTGACCTAGCCTATTCCTGGGTCTGTCCCATTTGCGGGGCATCTAAGGATATGTTTGCCCCCGAGGGTGCAGGCATGCAACAGTTTTCTTTGTAAGGAGTGATAGCATGGCCAAACCAGAAGAAATGTGGCAATGCCAAACGATAAACTGTGGATATATCTATAACCCAGACAAGGGCGATAGGAAGGGTAAGATACCAAAGGGCACAAAGTTTGAGGACTTACCTGATGATTGGAAATGCCCTGTGTGCGGTGCTTCAAAGAAGAGCTTCAAGCCGCTGGCAGGCCCAGGATCGGTGGCCGCACAAGAGGCATAGAAACTACATTTAATGCAAGGAGGGAGGTGTCATAATGGGACAGTTGAAGGGATCGCAAACAGAGAAAAACCTTTTGACAGCCTTTGCGGGGGAATCCCAGGCACGAAACCGATACACTTATTTTGCAAGCCAAGCAAAGAAGGAAGGCTACGAACAAATGGCCTTCATCTTTGAAGAAACCGCAAATCAGGAAAAGGAGCATGCAAAAAGGTTATTCAAATTCCTGGAAGGTGGAGAAGCACAAGTGAGTGCAACTTTCCCGGCAGGTAAAATTGGAACAACTTTGGAGAATCTTAAGGCTGCCGCTGCGGGTGAAAGATATGAACATAGTGAGATGTATCCGGGATTTGCAAAGGTAGCTAGAGAAGAAGGCTTTGATACCATCGCCGCCGTATTCGAAGCCATTGCAGTGGCTGAAAAACAGCATGAGAAAAGGTATAATGACCTTGCTGCCAATATAGAAGCGGGCCGGGTCTTCAAGAGAGACGAGGAAGTGGTCTGGAGATGCCGCAATTGTGGCTACCTCCATGTGGGCACGGAAGCACCTCAACAGTGCCCTGCATGTACTCATCCTCAGGCATATTTTGAACTCCTTGGAGAAAATTATTAGTGTTGCTCTCATCGCGGGCGTGGCCTCGGGGCAATACTTAAAAGAAAGGAAACACAGATGGCAGAAAGAATCGGTCTTGTAACGATCAAAGGTAATCCTGTTACCCTCGGGGGCAACGAGGTCAAGGCGGGAGATCCAGCACCAAACTTTGTAGCAGTCAATAACGACCTGGAAGAAGTGGAATTGTCCGCCTTCAAGGGGAAAACACTTTTAATAGCCTCGGTTCCGTCTTTAGATACTCCTGTCTGCGACATGGAGACGAGGCGGTTCAATGAGGAAGCAGCAAGACTGGGCGATGAGGTCCAGATTTTGGTCATAAGCATGGATCTGCCTTTCGCCCAGAAAAGGTGGTGTGGTGCAGCAGGGGTTGATAAGGTGATAACCCTTTCAGACCACCGAGATGCGGCCTTTGGCAATGCTTATGGAGTACTCATAAAAGAATTGCGACTCCTTGCCAGGGCCATATTTGTCATTGAT
>CAZAKC010000066.1:4345-11486 GCA_964485655.1 uncultured Desulfobacteraceae bacterium | reverse complement strand
AAAATGAGGTACGCAGAGACAGGATTTAATTTAGAAGTTGATCTGTCCCGGGGAAATATTGAAAGGGTGGAAACCGACCCGGAATTAACTGAGCTTTATCTCGGGGGGCTTGGCACCAATGCCAGGATATTGTGGGACAGGGTTCCCCCTGAAGTCGAGCCCTTTTCGCCCGATAACGTTATCATTTTCAGCGCCGGGTTGCTGGGAGGCACCATGGCTCCAGGGGCAAACCGGACCATAATCACCTCCATTTCTCCACAAACTTTGTTTACGGGCTTTTCCATATTAGGGGGTTACTGGGCTCCGCAACTGAAACATGCAGGCTTTGATAAGATCATTGTCCGTGGAAAATCTCCCGATCTGGTCTATATCTGGATAGATAATGACAAGGTAGAAATCCGGGATGCGACTCATTTGAAGGGCAAGAGCACGTATGAAACAACCAGGCTCATACGGGAGGAACAGGATCAACCATACGCCGAGGTCCTGTCCATAGGTATGGCCGGGGAAAACAGAGTGTATTTTGCCTCTATTGAAAGTGCCACCAGCAGTGCCAGTCGCCTTGGTATGGGAGCGATAATGGGAGATAAAAACCTAAAGGCGATTGCTGTGAGGGGAACCAAGGATATTAACATTGCCCAGCCCGAGGAATTCATGGATCAATGTAATAAGGTCCTGGACTACATACAATACCGTTTGGAAAATCCAATACCCGGAGTACCGGCCATCCTTTCTTTTATAGGATCTCCGCAGGAGATGGCGCTCCACGACGAAAAATGGCACACCATAAGCTTTTCATGGGGGAATGCCAGGATCAGAAGAAAAGACTTCTGGAATGAGGAAGTGGCAAGGCAATGGGCGCAGGCGATGGATAATGCCAGAAAGAAGCTCATTAGCTGTTACAATTGCCCTGTCAGGTGCCGGGCAATAATGCAAGTACCGGGTTACCCGAGCTACACGATGAAGTGTTTCTCGAAATTGACCTATGTGATGGCTGCCATGGCAGATGATCTTGACTTTGGCTTTAAGATCGCCGGGCTTGCCCAATCCCATGGGGTGGATGGGTTTACTACCCCTCAGGTTATGGCCTTTGCGGTGGAGTTGTACGAGGCTGGCATCCTGACCGACGAGGATCTGCCAAACTTTCCTTCTGAAAACAGGGAGCGTTTTTACTATCTTCTCGATAAAATCGTAAAAAGAGAGGGCATAGGTGATGTGCTCGCTGATGGCGTCTATTGGGCTGCCCGCAAGATAGGAAAAGGCGCGGAGGCCTATGATCACAATACTATCAAAAAACATGAGCAGATCCCAATTAAACTGGGAATGCTCAATCCAATTTATTACATCATGTGGTCCACTGGTGAGAAGGCCAACATTACCCAGATAGAGGGCCAGCTTCCCCAGGCCCCACTGCCCAAAGAGATCAGAGAAGAGTTTGTGAAGGATTGGATACAGATCCCCACGGGAAAGGAGGAGAAGTTTAAGAACTTCATCCTTGAATGGGGAGAGGAGGGCAAGACATTTCCTTTCTGGCCGCCTCCGGATCTCATCTGCGAACTTGTAGAGTGGCAGGAAAATATGCATTACATCGACGACTCCCTTGGCCTTTGTGCAGGGTTGTCCTCATTTCCTTTGAAGCCTCCCTATCACATGCATAACCTGCCGTTATTGATTTCCAGTGGAGCTGGAATTGATATGGATGAGGACAGATTATGGGAAACGGCTAGAAGAGTCAGGACTCTGGTTCGGGCCGCAAATGTAAGGCGAGGCATGAGAAGGAAAGATGACAGACCACCGGATGACCACTGGAAGAAACGGTTCCCCGATTACGAAGCCAAGCTTCTAGATGAGTATTACAGCTATAGGGGATGGAACAAGGAAGGTGTTCCAACGAAAGAGACCCTCCAGAAGTTTGGGCTGGATTACGTATATGAAGACTTTGTCAAGAGAGGGATACTGGAAGAATAACAGCCAGGGTTGACCGGGAAAGGAGTTGACTGTGAGCGAGGAGAAACAAAAGAAAGTCATCAAGACAATAAAAGTCGATCTTGATAAGTGCCACGGATGTCGGGCCTGCGAGGTGGCCTGCGCGGCGTTTCACAGCAGCCCGAAGTACAGCATCGTGAATCCAGCGAGATCCAGGATCAGGGTTTACAGGGATGAACTCAATGATGTGTTTCTGCCGGTGCGGGCTGGTGCTTTCGCTAAGGCAGAATGTGATGGGCACCAGAGTTATGTCATCAATGAAAAAGAATATGGTGAGTGCAACTTTTGCAATGCCCCTTGTCCGTCTCGAGACCTTTTTAAGGAGCCTGATTCAGGGCTTCCTCTTCGTTGCGATATGTGCGAGAGTGACCCCCCTCTTGAGGAGCCCATGTGTGTGAAGTGGTGCTTAGCCGACGCCCTTGTTTATGAGGAAAGGGAAGAAGAAGCGGAAGAAGAGGAGGAGCCCAAAGAGGAAGAGCTGGAGCTAAGCCTGGAGTTGATAGCAGACAAATATGGTTTAGACAAACTAATTGAGACGGTCGTTCGTATGACAGAGTCAAAGGAAGCCTAGATCCACTAAATACTAAGAAAGGGTTGAAGCAAAGTGGAGACCTTAGCTGAATACAAGGAAATAGTTGAGCTTATCAAGGAAAGTGGGGGGGAGTACTTTAAGCGGTGTTTTCAGTGCGGGCTCTGCGACACCGTTTGTCCCTGGAACAGGGTCCGGAACTTCAGCATGCGTAAGATAGTTCGACAGGCCGCATTTGGACTGACCGAGATCGAGAGCGAGGACATTTGGCGCTGCACAACGTGCGGAAGATGTCCTCAACACTGCCCGAGAGATGTAAGGCAGATAGACTCGGGGGTGGCTCTGCGAAGAATTGCTACTGAATACGGCGTGTTCCCCGAACCGGTCAAACCCATTAAGGCGATAAGTGCGAGCCTTGTTGCAGAGGGCAATCCGCTGAGTGAAGAGAGAGGGAAGAGGGCAGACTGGGCAAAGGAGGCAGGGGTGAAGAGCTTCGAAGAGGATATGGAGTTCCTCTATTTCCCTGGTTGCTATCTGAGCTATGATCCGCGAATGAAAAAAGTGGCTCGCGCTACAGCAGCTATTTTAAAGAAGGCCGGGGTGCAATTCGGTATCCTTGGAACGCAGGAAAATTGTTGTGGAGAAAGCATCCGCAAGGCAGGAGATGAAGAACTGTTCAGGCGTCTAGCCAAAGAGAACATCAAGGCATTTATAGATCATGGCGTGAAAAAAATACTAGTTTCTTCACCCCATTGCTACCATACCTTTAAAAATGAGTATCCGGAGTTTATGGTCAACTTCGAAATCATTCACATGAGCCAGTTTTTGTTGCAGCTCATCAATGAAGGAAAACTTAAGATAACAGGGACCTATGATAAGACCATAACATATCACGATCCCTGCTATTTGGGGCGGCACAATGGCATATTTGACGAGCCAAGAAAGGTGCTCAAGACAGTGGCGGGTTTAGAGTTGGTGGAGATGCCCGACTGCTTCGAAGATAGCCTTTGCTGCGGAGGTGGTGGCGGCAGAATATGGATGGAAACGCCTAAGGGGGAAAGGTTCTCCGATTTGAGGCTGGAGCAGGCGTTAGCGGTTGGGGCGGAGGTGCTGGTTACGGCCTGTCCGTATTGTATAACCAATTTTGAAGATAGCCGGATAACGCTTGAGGATCAGAGCGATAGCCAGGCTATAGAAATCAAAGACATTACTGAGATAATAGCAGAAGTGATTTAGTCAGACGTCGGGTGTTAGGCGTCGGGCTTCAGATAAAAGCCGTAAGGTTTTTAGTGTTACCTAACGCCTAAAATCCAAAGCCTAACGCCCAAGGCCTAAAACCTAAATCATCATTGAGGTGATGGGAGTGGAAAAGCAACTGCTCGTTAAGGAAAAGATCAAGAAGCTATCCGAGAGGCTTAAGGAGCGCAACTTTGGCGATGTTATGGTGGTGGGTGGCGGAATCAGCGGGATTCAAGCGGCCCTTGACCTCGCAGGCTCGGGATTCAAGGTCTACCTGGTGGAAAAAGGCCCATCGCTTGGCGGCAAGATGGCTCAATTGGACAAGACTTTTCCCACTAATGATTGTTCCACATGAATACTTGCACCCAAAATGGTCGAGGCCGACCGTCATTCCAACATAGAGATCCTAACCTATACAGAGGTGGAGTCAGTTGAGGGACAGCCAGGGGATTTCAGCGTTAGGCTGAGGAAAAAACCCAGGTATATTATAGAAGACAAGTGTACGGGGTGCACCACATGCGTAGAGTATTGCCCAGTGCTTGTCCCTGATCCCTATAACCAGGAGCTTTCCACTAACAAGGCCATACACATATACTTTTCCCTTGCAGTGCCTCTCATCACGTATGTAGATGAGGAGTGTCTTTACCTCAAAGAAAACAAGTGCAATATATGTCAGCAGGTGTGTGAAAACGAGGCGATTGATTTTAGTCAAAAACCCCAAAAGATGGACGTAAAGGTGGGGGCTATCGTCCTGGCCCCTGGGTTTGAAATTTTTGATGCTGGCTCGGTCGCTAAGTATGGCTACGGAAAATTTAAGAATGTGATCACAAGCCTTGATTTTGAGAGGCTTCTTTCATCCACTGGACCTTATGAGGGAGAGATCAGGCGTCCCTCGGATGGCAGACATCCCAAAAAGATAGCATGGATACAATGCGTGGGATCAAGGCGCGTGACCGAGGGGGACAACAGCTATTGTTCGGCGGTCTGCTGTACCTACACTCAAAAGCAGGTAATTCTTGCAAAGGAGCATGACGCTGATCTTAAAGCGACCATTTTCCACAATGATATAAGGGCCTACGGCAAGGATTTCGAGCGGTATTATCAAAGGGCCGAGCAACTCCCTGACGTGCAATTCATCAGAAGCTATGTAAGTGTGGAGAGAGAAGACGCCGAGACTAACAATGTGACAATAAAGTATGCCACGTCAAATGAGGGAGTGAAGGAGGAAGAATTTGAACTCGTTGTACTTTCCGTTGGTCTTAATCCTCCTGCTGACGCAAAGGATCTAGCAGAAAAGTTCGATATTGAGTTGGAGCCTCACGGATTCTGCAAAACCAATCCTATTGACCCTGTTGAGAGCACCCGGCCCGGCATTTTTGTAAGTGGCGCTTTTCAGGGCCCACTTGATATCCCCGAGTCCGTATTTACTGCAAGTGGTGCGGGCTCGCACTGTGGTGAGGTCCTGAGTTACAGGCGTGGAAAGCTTGTGGAGGAGAAAAAATACCCGGCAGAAAGGGATGTGACTCAAGAGGAACCCAGGATAGGGGTTTTTGTGTGCCATTGCGGTGCGAACATAGGCAGAGTGGTGAATGTACCGGAAGTTGTGGAGTATACAAAGGGGCTGCCAAACGTTGTCCACGCACAGGAACAGCTATTCTCATGTACAACAAATTCAGCGAAAGAAATAATAGACGTAGTGAAAGAGAAGGGACTGAATCGAGTCGTCATAGCAGCATGTAGCCCTAGAACGCTTGAGCCACTATTCCAGGGTACTCTGCGTGAGGCAGGTCTAAATCAGTATCTTCTGGATATGGCAAATATCAGGGAACACTGCTCGTGGGTTCACGCAAGAGAAAAGGAGGACGCTACTGAAAAGGCGAAGGATCTTGTGAGAATGTCCGTGGCCCGAAACGCAGCACTTGAACCTTTGCGTGAGATAGAACTGCCTGTTAACAAGGCCGCCCTGGTAATCGGGGGCGGCATTGCCGGCATGACCTGCGCCCTTTCAATAGCAAATCAGGGCCATCAAGTGTATTTGGTGGAAAAATCAAAACAACTTGGGGGCGTCGCACAGAGGCTTCACTATACGCTGGAAGGTCTGGATGTGCAGTCATATGTGAGAGATCTGAGAAGCCGTGTATACAGGCACCAATTGATACGCGTGTATACCGATGCCACTATCACGGAAGCAACAGGCTATGTTGGGAATTTCGTTACAAAGATCAAATCCGACAGAGGCTTGGTAGAACTGGTGCACGGCGCTGTGGTGATTGCAATAGGGGCGGAGGAATACCGTCCCACCGAGTATCATTATGGAGAAAATGACAGAGTGCTCACCCAGTTGGAGCTGGAGGAAAAGATCGCGCGTGGAGATGATGAACTGATCGGCTCCCAGGCCCTGGCGATGATTCAATGTGTGGGTTGCAGAAATGAAGAAAGAAATTATTGTAGCAGGGTGTGCTGTTCTCAGGCAGTGAAGAATGCCTTGAAGCTTAAAGAGAAAAACCCAGATATGGATATCTACATACTGTTCAGGGACATGAGGACCTATGGGTTCAAGGAGGATTATTATAGGGAAGCCTCTGAAAGGGAGGTGAGATTCATCCGTTACGAAGCTGATGAAAAGCCCGAGGTGGAAGCAATGCAGGAAGGGGGCCGAAACGTTTTGAGGGTGATGGTCAATGACCCCATCCTGGGGCAGAAGCTTGCCATAGACGCCGACTACCTTGTGCTTTCGGTTGCCGTGGTTCCTGCCGCAGATGCGGCCGATGTGTCCCAACGGTTTAAAGTTTCTCTGGGTCCGGATGGTTTCTTTAAAGAGGCCCATGTCAAGCTGAGGCCCGTAGAATTCCCTACAGAAGGCGTATTTTTATGTGGTATGGCACACTACCCCAAGCATCTTCAAGAGACCATTAATCAGGCTTACGGGGCAGCAAGCCGCGTGATGGCACTGCTGTCTCGCGATACGGTTAGTGCTTCGGGATCCATTTGTGAGGTTAACGAGGAAAAATGTATGGGATGCGGTGCTTGCATCCAGGCATGCGCCTATGGAGCGATAGAGTTTCGGGAGACAAAGCGAGGGAAAAAGGCGGTGGTAAACCCTGTTATCTGCAAGGGAGACGGTTTGTGCAATTCCATGTGTCCCACAGGTGCCATTAGACTGAAACATTTTACAGACGATGAATTGTACAGGCAGATTGACGCAGCAGCTCCTGAGGAGGAGATGGCTGGTGAAATGGATATGGCTGTGGGCCAATGAGCGTGAGGCAGCAAAATGATGGATAAGAATCATGAGGTGAGAACGGATGAGCAACGGCAGTAAATTTAGACCAAGAATACTGGGCTTTGTGTGTCACTGGTGAGGGTACGGGGCTGCTGACCTGGCTG
>CAZAKC010000066.1:0-4335 GCA_964485655.1 uncultured Desulfobacteraceae bacterium | reverse complement strand
ATCCGCCGGACATCAGAATGATCCGGGTAATGTGTTCGGGTAGGGTAGATTTGAGCTTTGTCCTGAGGGCTTTTCTAAATGGAATGGATGGGGTTTTTGTTGCTGGATGCCGGCTGAACGAGTGCAACTACACCACCCAGGGAAACTATTATGCCCTCAGTATGGCACTATTGTGCAAAAGAATAATGGACTATCTGGGGCTAAATCCTGATAGGCTCAGGGCAGAGTTCATGTCTTCTGCGGAAGGCATCCGGTTTGCTCAAGTGGTCAGTGAGTTCAGTAAGCAGGTGGCAGAGCTGGGGCCCCTGGGCGAAAGTGAGGGGCTTGACAAGGAAAAGATCAAAGGCAAGCTGAGCCAGGCAATCAAGCTAGTGCCTTACATCAAAATCGCTAAAAAGGAAAAGCTCGGCTTACGGCTGAGCGACCTGAAGGAGTACGAAAACCTTTATACAGCAGAAGAGATAGAGAAGCTGTTTACCGAAGCTCCATCGTACTATATCGATCCGAAGAAATGTCAGGCTTGCATGATTTGCGCCAGAAGGTGCCCGGCTGGTGCCATTGAAGGCGGCAAGAGCAGGATTCATGTAATTGACCAGGACAAGTGTATCAAGTGCGGTACCTGTTACGAAGTTTGCCCTTCACGTTTTGCCGCTGTGCAAAAGATTGTCGGTGAGCCAGTTCCACCGCCCATTCCTGAAGAGAAGCGGACTATCGTAAGAAAGGCAAAGAAGTAGGACAGAGGCGCTAAAGGAGGCCCCCATGGAGGGAAGAAGTATAAATGTCAGGTTAATGGAAGCAGAAGACTTTGATGCCATAGTGGCAATAGATGAGAAAATCCTTGGTAAATCCCGCAGGGAGTACTATGAGGCAAAGTTTGAGAAATTATTCGGCTCAAAGGATTATGTTCCTGCATCGCTTGTTGCTGAAGACGATTCGGGTAAAGTCGTCGGATTTGTAATGGGAGAGCTTTATGTAGGGGAGTATGGAATCTTTCAGGAAGAGGCAACACTGGATACCATAGGAGTAGACCCGGATTTCCAGAATAAGGGCATCGGACGTACGCTCATAAACGAATTTGTGGATCATCTGAGAGAAATGGGGGTAAGGAAGATTTATACACTTGTTGACTGGAATGATTCCGAGCTTATCCGGTTCTTTAGTTCAAATAACTTTAGCCCCTCCAGGACTATTAATTTGGAAAGGGAAATATGAATCATGCTCATGGGTGTGCCGCATCCCCTGTTACCTTGTGCCCTTGGCCTCGCTGGGAACACGTCTCAGCATCTTTACACGCCCTGCCATGCCCCGGTGACTGTGTACCACGTGTCCTCTGCTTGAGTTTCCATCAAATGTGACTTCTTCTACCAGTCCGTCGGGCCTTATTCTATAGATCTTATTGGTCTGTAGCAAGACAGGGTAGTATTCCCCGTCAATGTCTTGATAAAGCTCTATCCTCATGAGGCTTCTTTGAGGGTCATCAGCATCAACAATACCTAATAAGCCATCCCTTTCAATCACCTTAAAGGGTCCATCCGGAGATTGGTACCCCACGTAGTGACCGGAAAAATGCTTCACATAAATATCTGCATCAAGGGAGCATAACCTCCCCTTGACCCATTCATAGACTTTCCCTTCCGAGAGCACGAGCCGTTTTCCTGATCTTAATATGGGGCGCCAGGAAGCTAGGTTATCGGGGCTATGGGTAAAGATCAGATCATTTATCTTTGCGCTAGCTATGTCAGGGTAATCAGTGTGAACGACGCTGTTTTTTCTTGCCACATCGTGAATCACCACTGCACCATTATAAGCAGAAAGGGCAGCGTGATAACGTTCCCTGCTCCACGTCATTTCTATGAAATCATTGATGTCTCCATAGATGACGCTTCGTTTCTCAAATTCCTCTCTTGTTATAGTTTCGAATCGTTGAGGTCGCCGCGTTTCAGATAATTCTTTCCAAAGTGAGGGCTTATAAACCGTATCGGCGCTGAAAAACAGAGCATTTTTCTTCGTTCGGAACCTGAAAGCTACGGTAGGTACCCCATGCCAGACTGGAGATTTCACTGCTTCTACACTGAGTTCGGCATCTTCGTCTATAAATACGTTTTTGTTCTCTTCGTAAAAGATAGAAGAACAAAACGGGTAGTAGCTTTCCGGTTCCACCCACAGTCCTGTTTCATCGTCCTTGTACAAGAGCCTAGGGCGATTTGCATTGGGATTAATAAATATCTTGGCCTTGTCAGGGCCCAGAGTGTGCCCATGTCTATCTCTCACTTTATAAGAGAATTTGCCGTTGTCTTCAGCCTCCAAGGAAATAAAATACTTGCTGCGGGGACCGATTAGCACCTGGTCAACCATCTGGCTATAAGGGATGTCAATGATACGGCGTGAGTCCAGTGAGAGGGAGCGCTCCAATGCACCTTTAGAATTCTTATGGTACTCTTCCAGGATTTGTTCTGACGAGATGAGCCTAATTTTCTTTTTCAGTTTAGAATCATAGTACATAAAAAGGGCGATATCAGTAAACCAACGTCTGTGGTCCTCGTGGGAGTGACTGGCGAAGATGCCCTTCAATTTTTCGATACCCTGAAAGCCAAGAGAAGGGAAGACAGGAGCGCCACATTCGAGCAGATAATGAGACTGATTCACAATTATGAGGTAACCACTACTCTCCCCCATCAGGGAAAAAGGGCTCGTGTTCCCTATTACGTGAAAGATAATATCGCTTTTCATGCCGATCCAGGTGATATGTTGCGCAGAAACTTTCCCGCTTTGTTCTGGGGGTAGAAAACCCTCCTCTCATGCATTTACTCAGTCCTTTTAATAACCTATCGGGTTTTTCGGCCAAAAACAAAAATCAGAAAACAGAAATATCGTATATTTTTATTGGATTATGAATTCCCTTCACCCTGAATTCTCCTTTGGAAGTAACTGAAATGTCGCCTTTGATATGGGCGAGCGTCCTCTGGGTAATCAAGATCTGCCCTGGTTTTGCCATTTGTTCGAGCCTTGCAGCAATGTTTACCTGGTTTCCTATTACGGTGTATTCCTTGTGATCCGCGGGACCGATATTTCCCACTGTCATATATCCTGTGTTTATCCCTATCCCTATACCTAATTTATGGCCAAAGGATCGCCACTGCTTGTCAAGCTCGTGGGCCTTTTTTTGCATTTGAGTGGCCATGTCCACAGCCCTTTGGGCATGATCTTCCATTTCAATGGGATCGCCAAAAAATACCACCAGCCCATCGCCCATTATCTTGTTTAGTGTCCCCCCATAGCGATGAATGATCTGGATCATCTCCGAATGATATGAATTGAGTAACTGAACAATTTCTTCTGGCTCGAGGCTATCAGTGATTGCGGAAAATCCTCGGATGTCTGAAAACACCACAGTCATCAGTTTCCTCTTTAGCCTATTGGCAAAATCGCTGCCATTGGTCAGGATCTGTTGCGCGAGTTCAGGCGGCAGATACCTGCGCAGCTCTTTGTGCCGCTCTAGCTCCTCCAGTTGGGCCTTGAGTGTTACTTGAAGAGAGTCAGCAAGGCGCCGGAGCTCAGTGGTCCTCTCTTGTACCCGTTTCTCCAGACTGGTTGAGTATTTAGCCAATTCTTGTTTAGCCTTGCGCAGTTCGGCGTTTGTCTTTTCAAGTGCCAGATATGTTGCATATTTGGCTTCTACATTCTTGCGAAGCCTTTCAATGGTCTCAACCAGAATTTGCTGCGGGGCCTGCTTTTGCTGAGACTCTGATTTGAATGGCAGCAAGAGCCTTTTTAACAAGGGCAAAGGGTGAAACGAGACATCAAGTATCGAATATGGAGCAGAGAATATTTCCCCTTGCCTTAGCAGAATTTTTGTGCTCGTAGCAATGGTCTTGGTGATAAGCCACCCTGTGGTCTCCTCAGGGCCTTTGGTAAAGGCTGAGGTACCAAGCTCTGCGTAGCGGCCCATGTAAATGCTTTGACCCTTTATCCGCTCTGGAATAAGCAATACCTTCTTGCCCGCAATGACCCTTTTGCCAGAAATTGGGTCCCTCACCTTAAGGAGTTGTTGTTCAACCACAGGTTCCAGGCGGTATGGAGCAAGTTCAGGCTCATCGGTAAAGAGCTTAGTAGGGTCATAGGGGTTGAGGGGCTGGCGCACTGTAGCAGGGGGCAGTGCCCAAAGAGTGGGTATGGAAGAGATGATCCCTCTTAGGAAAGGATCACCTATGTAGTCGCAGTTGGGATCAAAGTCACTGTGGAAACGAACCTGAAGGACGACCCTCAGCCTTTTGATCTTTTTATCATAAAAGGTGGGCCGAACAACCCTGATTTCCTTGGTGTCATTAAAGGTCT
>CAZAKC010000065.1:0-11492 GCA_964485655.1 uncultured Desulfobacteraceae bacterium | reverse complement strand
CACGTGCCTCGCTCTTCACGAGACAAGTCGATTTCGAGTCGACCCCGTTACGACCGCTTCGGTACCTCTCCGCTACCTTTTACGGGCAACCTTTTCTTTTTGCCCTGAAAAACTCTTGTATCAATGAGCGGGATTCAGCTTCCATAACGCCCGAAGTAACCTTCATTGCGTGATTAAGCCGTCTGTCGGAAGACAGATCAAATAGGGACCCCGCCGCCCCTGCCTTGGGATCGGATGCTCCATATACTAGATGGCTTACTCGTGCATGAAGCGCGGCGCCCATGCACATTGGGCAAGGCTCAATTGTAACCACCAGTGTGGTCTCAGGCAGGCGATAGTTGCCCACCCTGCGGGCCGCTTTCCTGATAGCCAGGATCTCGGCATGGGCTGTTGGATCCTTTAAACTTAGGGGCATATTATGGGCTGATGCAAGGATCGTCCCGTTGGCTTGAGCCAGGACCGCCCCCACAGGCACCTCACCCTGATCCAATGCGCTTTGGGCCTCTTTCAAGGCGACTTTCATTAAATAGTAAAGATCAGGTCCCATTTTTTAGATATATTTTTACACATTTGCCGAGAATCCGTCAACCTGATACGTCATTCGTGTTTGATTTAACCGTGGCATTTATCTTGCAGCAATCAAGAGATAAGATCAATTAACGGATCGGATATGGTA
The DNA here is from genome assembly GCA_964485655.1 of uncultured Desulfobacteraceae bacterium. Taxonomy (GTDB): domain Bacteria; phylum Desulfobacterota; class DSM-4660; order Desulfatiglandales; family Desulfatiglandaceae; genus B111-G9. The sequence continues at coordinate 10,816 of CAZAKC010000065.1, read as the reverse complement.
CTGAGACGCAATAAAACTGTGATTCAGAGAACCAAAGCTCAAGGGGGGAGATGTTGCCCTGGAGACTGCTCAGGTAAGATTAACACCTGGGGGAGAGTAAATTACGGCAAGCGCGATACATACCCAGATCTCGGGATATAATTTGAGTTTAAGTTTAATACAAAAAAAGACGAAATGCTTTAATAGACAATAATGAGAAGACAACTTTGCAGGCCGCCCTCGCAGTTGGACGGGAGGATTGATGCCCTGACCTTGACGGGTAAAGGCGAAGAGGTGTGTGGAGAAATTGACTTGGTGGGTGCGAGTCGATTCAGACCCAGGGTATCCAAATCTTGACGCAAGAAATAACGAGACTTTGACACGAGTCTTGCGCAGTCGGTCATACATCCCAGCCAGGAGGTGGAACGTTGACCTATAGCTTAGGACAGTCTGAACTTGACGGAATCGAGCAGGTCTTGAAGGCGGACCTCATTGATGCGGGAGTCCATTGTGTATTCCTGATAGATATGGCAGGTAACATAATAGCCAGCCTGGATAATGGTCAAAATCAGCACGATATTTACTCCCTGGCTGCTCTTGCCGCAGGCAATTTCGGGGCGGTAAGCACCATGGCCAAGATTATTGGGGAAGAAGAGTTCTCACTTTTATTCCACAAAGGGCAGAAGGAGAGCATCCACTTCAGTAAGGTGCTTACGGATTTTCTTCTCATCACGATTTTTGGCCAGGAAATTTCTCTTGGCTTTTTGCGTTTAAAAGTATCAGAGGCAATAGAAAAAATAAAGGATACATTGGGATCATCTGTGGGTGTGTAACCAAAATTTGTAAACGATGAAATACCGGCAAAAGGGGCTTAGATGGCATTCGTAAATCTGAAGAACAAGGAGGTTCAGGTCAAGATAGTTTACTATGGGCCGGGAAGGGGAGGAAAAACCACGAACCTGGAATACATATATAAGAAGTTCCACAGCAGGATAAAAACAGAGATGGTCACAATCAAGACGCAGGGTGACCGGACGTTGTTCTTTGATTTCTTGCCTTTGGGGCTGGGAAAGATAAAAGGTTACGACATCAAGATACAGCTTTACACCGTGCCAGGGCAGGTCAAATACAACGCGACCAGGAAATTGGTCTTGAGGGGGGTAGACGGAGTTGTATTCGTGGCTGACTCAATGGTGGTAAGACGCAAACACAATATATTATCCCTTAAGAACCTGCAGGACAACCTTGCCACATATAACAAGAGTATTTTCAAGATTCCGCTGGTGATCCAGTACAACAAGAGAGACCTTGCAAGTCAAGGGATTCCACTGTTGCCCATATCAACGCTTCAAAAGGATCTAAACAGTAAACTAAAGGCGCCTGCTTTGGAAGCAAGTGCCCTTGAAGGGAAAAACGTGGCAGAAACGTTGAAGCGGATAATTCTGCTTACTGTGGCTTCTCTCGAGAGGGAGCTAAGATAGGAGGTCTAAAGTGCAAGGAATTACCGGCAGCACACTAACGGCAGAGGTGGAGAAAAAGTTAGATGACCTTTTTCAGGAGGACGCAGAGGAACAAGATAAACCCGAAGGAGAAGGAGGGAAGGATCTGCTCACTGAAAATGATTCCGAAGAAACACCTTTTGCACAGGACGCTCAACAGCAAAGCAAGGTCGAAGAGTCTCCTCTGGCTTCCCTCAAATCAATTGTCCTGTCTCTTGAATGGGAGATAACAGACGATGCCATGAGGGAGTTCTTGAGCCAGACTGAGGCAATTCGGGATAAATGTGGGGAGGATCAGGCACTGAAGACCTTTGTCCAAATGCTTCTGGCTCTCGGGAAATACATAAAAAAACATAAGGCTGATTCCAACCCCGAGGCAGTAAGGCTTCTTAATGCAACTTTTCAGAGCTTTGAGAAAAGCTTTGAAGGTGACATAACTGAGTCAGAGAAAAGGGAACTGGTTGATCAACGGGTCAGAGAATTTATGGATCTCAAAAGGGCAATAGGGACCAAGAGCCGCATGTCGCATCAGGAACCCAAGGGATCCATGATTAACGCTGACCTCATTAAAGAGGCTGTAGGAGACGCGGTGAAAGAGGCGGTGAATGAGATCATGCAGGCCATGAAGGAGGAGTTTCAGTCCTTAAAAGCAGAGCTAAGGACATGGCACGAGGAAGGCTAAACATAAACTGCAGGAAACAGGGCACTGGTGTTGGGAGCAGCAGACATATCTAAAAGGGTTTTCAGAAGGGTGCAGAGAGATGACATGGGGGAGTTCTCCATGGACAGCAAGATGCTGAAGATCCTGCTGGAATTGGATGGTAAAAAGACCGTCGAACAGCTATCTGCAGCCCTTAACATCGGAGTGAAGCAACTCACTCCCGTGATCTCCAGGCTGGTTGACTTGGGGCTGATAGAGCCTGTCATTGATAAGGCGTCGATGGTAAATCACGATTTTTTTGCCTCTGTGCGGAGAGAACTATCCCTGGCTATCGGCCCCATCGCTGATGTACTGATCGAGGATGCTCTCATTGATTTAAACTGCAATATCTCAGACTTTCCAGCGAGCTATGCTGCTGAACTTGTCTACATGCTGGCAAGACAGATCCAGCGAGAGGACAAAAGGATAGTATTCCAGCAAAACATGCTGGAGAAACTAAAGGAACTGGGGCTCGCTACTACGCAATAAACGAGAGGTAAGAAGGCTAAGGAGTTTTAGAGATGATCGTTATCTGTGAAGAATGTGGCACGAAGTACAAGATTGATCCTGCCAAGATTAAAGGGCAAGAGGCAAAGGTGAGGTGCAAGGCCTGCAATCATGTATTTATGGTAAAGCGGCCCGAACCAGAAGAAGAAAAACCAGCAGAAAAGCCCCAGGGATCTGCTGAGCCAATGCCAAGAGGCCCCGAAGAGGAGACTCCCTCTGAGAAAAGGGAGAAACTGGAAGAAGAGTTGAGGGAAAAGACACAACCTGTTTCTGTTCCCAAGAAAAGAAAAATGGGGCTCAGAGCCAAGATGTTTATCCTGTTCGTGGTCCTGCCAATAGTACTAATGATCGGGGCAGGCGTATTTTACATGCAACAGCTTAAGGGCCTTTCTCTTGTGCTTACAAATGAGAGTTCTCGTATCGTCTCTCAGATGGCAGAAAAGATTATACAAGAAAAGGCCAGATCAGTGGCTGCTCAGGTGCAATTATTCCTGCTAGCTCATCCGCTTCTCAAGAAGGAAGAGTTTAACAATTATGAGCCATTCAAGAAAATAGCGGTGCAAAAGGTAGGAAAGACAGGCTACAGTGCACTGTATGAGCTACCTGGCGCTGATGGGATCTGGCGGACCTGGGCTCATCCCAATCAAAAGATAATCGGGATCGACATGAGCAAACTCAGGAAGCCGCTAGGAAAGAATTTTGTTGGTTTCTGGAAAGTTTATACAGGTGTGAAAGGGGGACGGGAATCCAGGGGCTACTATAACTGGCAGGACAAGGACGGTAAGATCAGGGCTAAATTCATGGTTTGCACACCCGTGAGGGGTACGAGATATGTAGTGGCGGCTACAACGTACCTTGACGAGTTCACCGTACCGGTAAAAAGGCTGGAGACAAGGGCTAGGGTGCTGACCACCAAGGTCAGAAATATAAGCTTTATTATCCTTGCAGGTACACTGATTGTGATAGCGCTCATTGTATCGGTATACAGTCACATACTGACGCGAAGAATCAGGTCATTGACCGATTTAGCGGAAAGGATCAGTGTTGGGGAGCTTGATGCAGAGCTGAGGCTCAAAGCCACAGACGAAATAGGCGATCTGGCAGAAGCCATTGGACGTATGCAGGAGAGCATCAAACTATCCATTGAAAGACTGCGTAGACGAAGGTGATGAAGGTAACCGGATATCATCAAGACATGGACCGAAAAAGGTCGCTTGGCGGGTGCTGACACATGTTTATCCTTCCTAGAGAGAAACCTGTAATAGAGAAGCTCAATAGTTACTATCTTCATATCCGGAAATTATTTGAACACTACCAGGGAGAGCTCGGTTGTGGGGCTATTCATTTTAAATCTCCTTTCGCTGAGGCAGTAATCTACTTTGATAAGGATGAAATGCTCAACGGAGTGTTTGAGCAAGAGGCCGAAGTCATCAAGGGCTCCGAGGCAGTGGAAAGGATTATAGATGCTGTAGAGACAAATAATTTTACCATAGGGATTTACGAGATACCCTCGGAGCAGATATACTTTTGGGCGAACGTTCCAGACTCTGAGCCTATATACAAGGATCTGAGCACTGAGTTTACCGAGCTGGGCGGCCTTATAACCAAGATGAAGGCCGAAGGATTGACGGGGTTCATCGATGTGTCGCTAACAGGGTGTCAAGGTGGAGGAATAGTTTTCCTCAATGGAGGACAGGTGGTGGGAGGGTCTTTTTCGTGGGGACCCGTAGCCTTAGAAAACATAGAAAAGGGCGTAGCTGATCTGATAGAAAAAAGTAAGTCACTGGGTGCTAGTTTTTATGTAAGCAAGATTATGCCACAGAACGGGCATCACAAGCTGGAGGGGGCCCAGCCCTCACCAAAGAATTCCTGGCACGTGCTGGCTGCGCTGGAGGAGCTTCTTAAGACATTTGAGGAGGTATTCTATTCTAATGGAAGGCTGGGCAGGGATTTCAGAACACTGCTGAAAAAAAAGTTCCTTGAAAAAGCTGAAAAGTACGATTTCCTGGACCCCTTTGCGGGAGAGTTTGAATATGAGGGGCACAAGATCAGCTTTATAGGGGAGGCCTCGGACGAAGAATTGGCTCGTGGTGTAATTGAATCTGTTAAGGAACTGGCAAAAGAATTGGGGATGACGTCCAAGTTGCTGGGCTCATTAGGGCCATGGTATCAACAGAACAAGAAGGCCCTTTCAAGATTCGGGATAAAGCTATACTAGAAAATATAATGGAAGGTAAAGTTCTTATAATTGATCGTGACCCTGACTTAATTCAGGCCCTCGGACAAAGTATTAGGACTACAAGACCGGGGTTTGATGTGGTGGCGGCCACTGGGAACAAGGAAGCGGCAAAGCTGCTTAAGAGCGAACCTGTGACTCTGCTGGTGTGCAATCTGAGGGTGCCCAAGGCAAGTGATATTGAATTGTTGAGGAGGGTTGTAAAGCTTTACCCTGACGTGGAGATAATCGCCATAACCGGGTTCAATGCTGCGGAGCTCCAGAAAATGGTGGGACAGGGCAGCCCGATTCAGTGGCTTGACAGACCTTATGGAATAGATGAGGTGATTGACGCTGTCAAGGCAGCCCTTGATCGTCAGTCCGAGGGTGGGGTTCTATATCATGTCTCGACAGGCATGTTTCTCCAGCTCATAGAGATGGAACAGCGCACATGCACAATCCGCCTCATAGAAAATAATAGGAAGAAAAGGGGGGTACTCTTTTTCAGAGAGGGCATTTTGCTGGATGCAAGATCCAACGGAATGCGCGGAGAAGAGGCTGCTTACGAGATATTCTCATGGGACAGGGTATGCCTATGGATTCAAAATAGCTGTTGTGCGAAGCAGCGAAAAATAGAACGGGACCTTCAGGCTGTACTGCTTGAGGCCATGAGAAGGAAAGACGAAGCGGCTGCGAGGCAGAGCGAGCCCGAAGAAGAGCTTACAGAGGCGGAGGTCCTTGTGCCCGCTGAGAAGCTGGAGGAATCAGAGTCAGTGGCTAAGATAAGGCGAACCCTGGAAAAAGAGACGCTGTATTTTGCTGACATCCTTGATATCAGTGAGGACACTGCTTGGGACAGCCTTTTGGCTCAGAGTTCCCGGATCGGGGCCTTCTTTGACGCAGGAGAATTGAAAGTCGCCTATGTAGACAGGGGAGATGTTAACGATTACCTGTTGATACCGGAGGAACAGACCATAGTAATAGCTGTGGATCCCAAATGCCCCAGGGACAAGTTCATAAAACTGCTGACATAAGTCCTCTCTCCTTAACGTCTTACCTGTCTTAGAGAGGGGAAAAAGGGTAAAATTTGCGCACGGACGCAAACTATTATTATTGGGTATGATATCAGGATTTACATCCACACCTCAGGCCATGCAGGGATTATTTAAGGACATACTTGGAATCAAGGGTGTTAAAGGGATAATGGTGTTTACCAGAGATGGCAAACTCGCCTTTAAACATTTTGTAGATCCTTACAATTATGATCCAGAGAGCAAGGACTGGTGGGGATTGTATATCTATACTCTAGATGGCATAAGGGAGGCAGAGTTGGTGTTTGAACGCGACAGACTGTACATAAGAAGGGCAAAAGAGGGCTATCTTTTCGTGCTCGCAAGCAATGCCGCCCCTACGCCAATGATTAGGCTGAATTGTGAAATCCTTCTTTCCGCAGACACAGAGCCAGGCAATCAAGGAGGGCTTAGCCGATTCCGAAAGGAAAAAAAGAGGGCCGGCTGATTAATACTGCTGATAATCTATTAGCGCTTATGGAGAAATCATGGATACAAGCCCGCAAAACCTTCAAAATCAAGATGCTGCTACCAAATTGAAGGAGGCGGAAGTTTATTATTCTCAGGGCCTGGTAGAAGAGGCCCTTGAGGCTTATAGATCCATACTTTCTTCCAGGGTACCGCTGAGTATAGAGCAGAAGGCGATGGCCGAGGGGCGGCTGCGGGAACTTGAGGGTATGACTGACAATGAAGGCGACGGGGCCAATGATAGTATTGAATTGGCCGAAGACGTCAGCTTAACCACCGAGGCCCAGGCCTCTGAGGGAAATGTTCAGGCTATTTTGGATGGAGCATTTGCATTGAGGGAACTGGGGCTTTATGACGAAGCAGTGAATGAGTACGTGAAGCTTTTCAGGTCAAACTATCCTGCGGAAAAAATAGTTCCCGAGATATGTAAATGTCTCCTCAGAAGCTCTCCACCTGCTAAGGTGAAGGAGGACGTTTCCAGGATAATTGATGAATACTGCACAGAAGATCAGGCGAAAGGAATGGGGAAGTTTAGGCTGGGACTTGAGATGGAACGGATAAACAGGCCCCAATATGCAATGGAACTCTATCAAGAGGCCTCGCTGCTTGAGCCAGAAAACAAAGCGATTAAAGAACGAATAGAATATCTAAAAAGAAAGCACATCCCCACAAAGCAGAAGCCGCGCCAGGCGATGAGACAGCGTACCGCAGAGATCAGAGATAGACGCAAGTGGGAAAGAATAAGTGCAAGGATACCCGAGTTTATTTTCGTTGAATTTGAGATGATTAAAAGTGATGGCAAACCTCTACCTTTCAAACTTCAGGTGGCTAACTATTCAAAATATGGCCTTGGGCTCCTGGTGCCTGATGACCAAAGGCAGATCCTGCAAATGCTAAAACCCGGAGACAAGTTAAGGGATGTCACATTTTTCGCACGATGGGCGGTGATACGGGTAGATGCATTGGTGAGGCATATTACCCAGTTGGACAGTGGCCCTCACAAGGGAAAGTATATTATTGGGGTTGAGTCTGACGAAATAATTGAAAGCTCTGCAGGTTTATGATACTAATTTGATATTACATATTATGACTTTTTTTGACCAAGCTATCCCCGACGAGCAGATTAGAAAGGAAAAGGAAAAGGCCCGACGCTTGCGCAAGACACAGTGGTGGAGGGCAAAGCTGGACAAAGGGATCTGCTATTACTGCCATCGCAAAGTGGGGCGTGAGAACTTGACCATGGATCACATCGTGCCGCTGAGCAGGGGAGGAAAATCCAGGAAAGGCAACGTTGTGCCTGCGTGCAAGGACTGCAACAACAAGAAAAAATCGTTGCTCCCTGTGGAGTGGGAAGAATACATGGGGCAGCTTGCTCATCAGGGTGACAAGCCCTAACTAACTTTCTCTATGTCCCTTTCAATGGTGACGGGCAACCCAATAATTTTTTCCCTGGTGCCTATTCTATCACAGGCCCTGCCCCGGTTGATTGAGATTTCCAGAAGGCCAGAGCTTCCAATAATAGCCAATTCTTCGCCAATTCGTACGTTCCCATAAGCCGAGGAAATGCCATGAATCCGGAAAGGGCCTACACTTATGGAGCAGTCCTCGCCTGTCAGGAACTTGCTAAGAGAAGACTCATCAATGTTGGTAATAAGATTGCCAAACCTATCTATCCTTATTATCTGTCCCTTGAGCACGTTCGCTTCCTGTTTGGGAAATGGTAGCTTTAGTTTCACGGGATCTGTTATTGGGTGGCCCATTTCAAATGGGTCTATCCCAAGGGACAGGTGAGCGGCAACTGGTGCAAATACATCCCTTCCATGAAATGTATTGCTGATAGGATGTCTGAAAAACTCGGCCTTATTCAAATGGATGAAGGTGGCTAACCTAGTCTCAAGGGCTAGGGGCCACAGCAGCCCATTGTCAGGTGCCACAAAGAAAAACCCGTCCGTCACCAATGCAAGTGGCCTGCGGCTAGTGCCAACCCCCGGGTCCACAACTACGACGTGAACAGTTCCCCGTGGAAAATGAGATGAAGCATCCTTCAGGATTATAGCAGCTTCAAATACGTCTCCCGGGGGCACTTCGTGTGTAATGTCTACAATCTTGGCCTCTTTGTTCAGACCAAGGATCACTCCCTTGATTATTCCCACGTAGGGATCAAGGGTACCAAAATCTGTTATGAGGGTTATTATGCCTGAAGGAGCCATTACGCGCGTCCTGTTTCCTTAATCGTCTTTGGGAGGCTGGCCGCCCTCCTTTAGGCTGTCTTTCAAATGTTTTCGGATGATAAGATATGATACAACAACAAGGATGATCCCCATAATGAAAACAGGGTCGTTCTTAAAGGCCATGCCATAGGCCACACAGCCAACGCCCACTGCACAGATGATAGCAAGCAGCCGTTTTGATCTGTAAAGAAAGTCGAAGAAGGTCTGTATTTTTCGGAGCTTCACCCTTTATAATTGCCTCTTGCATTTTCGGCGTGTCCCAGCGGGTTCATCGCTTTTTCACCACGGTCTTTGTGGCCTAGGTCTCTTAGGCCCAATTAGCTTCCTCCATTATACATTGGGAAAAAGGTGTGTCCACAAATTCATCTGTTCTTTTTGAGTAAGATCGGATATTTTGGAAATCATTAACTTAAAGGCAGAAAAAAGGAGACAGAGCCATGTTCTGGAGGCGGAAAAAGATAGGCGTGGCCCTGGGAGGCGGGGGAGCCCGGGGTATGGCCCACATTGGGGTACTGCGGGTTTTGGAAAGAGAAGAGATTCCCATTGACATAATTACCGGGACAAGCATTGGGGCACTTGTAGGCGCGTGCTATGCCTCTGGGCTGGATTCTTTCGACCTTGAGCGAAGGGTTGATGAGTTTCTGAATACCCCGGACTTTCAGGATTCTGCCTTCAAGAAAATAAGAGAGATCCAAAAAAGCAAGAAGCTGAGCTTTACCCAGAAGGTGCAGGCGTTTTTCAAAAATCAATTTATATTAACATATGCCATGTTTCGTGCTGGAATTTTGCAGTATGAGGACTTCCAGGCCATGGTGGATTTTTTTGTTCCTGACATCAAGATAGAACAATGCAAGGTCCCCTTCAGGGCTGTGGCTGCTGAGCTGGCCTCGGGTGAGGCTGTGGTGCTTTCACAGGGCTCACTTCGCAAGGCGGTCATGGCAAGTTGTGCAGTTCCGGCAGCCGTTCCTCCTGTGGAGATGGACGGCCGCTTGCTCTGTGACGGAGGTATCGTGCACTTGGTTCCAACTACTGTAGCAAGGGATGAGGGAGCTGAATTTGTGGTTGCGGTAAGTGTAAATCCTAACATCAGCTCCTCGGAGGAGTTCTGGTCTGCAATGGACATCTATGTGAGAAGTACTGAGATCATGTGTTACCATCTGGAAAAGTGCAGGCTGGAGAAAGCCGATGTGGTAATTCATCCAAGGGTGGGGGACCTGCACTGGACAGACTTTACGCAGGCCAGAGATCTCGTGGAATTTGGTGTCATAGCCACTGAGCAAAAAATCGGGGAGATCCGCAAGGGGTTATCAATAACAAAAAGGCTGTTGTTGAAGGGCAAAGCTAGAACTGCATCAAACCAGTCAATGAACAAGGCTGCCTCATGATACAATCATTGCTCTGCGTGACTAAACACCCTTTGCCTGTAATATCGTAGCTCCCGTATCGACTCCTTTATATCCATCAAGGCAAGATGGGCTTTTTGTTTTTGGTAGGTTGGCAGGAACGGATACCATCTTTTCACCAGTTCTTTGATAGTGCTAACATCAATATTTCGGTAGTGAAAGATGGCTTCCAGGCGGGGCATGTGCCGTATGAGGAACCGGCGGTCTTGCCACACAGAGTTACCGCAAAGAGGGCTGAGGCCCTGTGCGGTGTATTTAGAGATGAATTCAATGGTCTGTCTTTCCGCATCTTCGCAGCTATAGGATGAGGCCAACACTTTTTCTATGAGGCCAGATGCGTTGTGATGCTCGCGGCTCCATTTCTCCATATTGGCGAGTTTTTCCTCCGGTTGGTGGATGACTATATCAGGTCCTTCTGCTACGATTTGGAGGTTCCAATCTGTAATCACTGATGCTATTTCCAGGATCACGTGCTCGTCCGGGTCTAGCCCGCTCATCTCAAGATCCAGCCATATCATATAGTCATTCAAGCCTGTGTTCCTCCCTTAGTCTCTTTTTCGAGGATGGTGGAAACCCCTCGCCTTAAGGGCGAAGAAAAGTTTTGGATTGTCGCGAAGCGACTTGTCATTCCCGCGGGTGTCTGCCGCCAGCAACTCGCCCGAGCGCTTTGCTTTCGGGTAATTGATGGGACGAACAACTATGTCACTCCCGCGTAAGCGGGAGTCTACCATAGCCGATTTTCTA
>CAZAKC010000064.1:1570-11886 GCA_964485655.1 uncultured Desulfobacteraceae bacterium | reverse complement strand
ACCCGATTTTTTTCTTTACAACGTTGTCTTCTTTTGCCATTAATATCTATGAAATTTCAACCGCTTAGCGACCCTCCATCCTAGCGATAATCAGTAACATCTAGCTGGGCCAAGCTGACTTCTCCGGGCTTGGGGTTCTGACCCCCACCTATAAGCCCTGCGTCAGAAATCGTGTGATGGGGAGACCGAAACGGCCTTTGAGTTATCAGGCCGTGCCCTCTGGGCATAAGACCCATTACGCTGTAAACCTTGGATGTCTCAAGGGCCTCTTCAAATGTCAGTTCGGGCAAAATCGTGTACAGCCGTTTTGCTAGCATGGTTTTCCCTGATCCCGGAGGCCCCACCATTATTAGATTGTGTCCACCAGCCGCGGCAATCTGCAAGGCCCTTTTAGCATTTTCTTGGCCCCTCACATCGGAAAAATCCTCTGAACTCTGACGTCTTTGAAAGAGAGAGTCGGTATCAACACTAAATGGTTCTACACGGAGACGGCTATGGAGGACCTCTACCACCTCAGAGAGGAAATCGACAGGGTAAATCTCTACATCGCCCACTACTGCTGCCTCGGGGGCATTTTCCCTTGGGAGGAAAATCCCTCGCAGACCCAGTTCTTTCGCCGCTATGGATGTAGGTAATACCCCCTTTATCGGTCTCAGCATCCCATCCAAGGCCAATTCCCCCAGAAAGAGATAGTCCTGATAAGAGGCCCTCTCTATAACCCCGGTGGCGGCTAGGATACCCAGGGCGATCGGGAGATCAAAGGCTGAACCCTCTTTCCTGATGTCCGCGGGCGCAAGATTCACCGTGATACGGTCGGATGGGAACTCATAGCCAGAGTTTTTAATTGCAGCCTTCACCCTTTCCTTGCTCTCTCGAACAGCCCCTTCTGGCAAGCCCACCGTCGAGAAGCTGGGAAGACCTTGGGATATGTCCACTTCCACCTCTACTACGTATGCGTCAATGCCAATTACCGCTCCACTTAAGATTTTTGATAGCATTAAGTGACCTCTGCCAAGGTGGTGAACCCGCCGTCGCCTTGAGATACTTACAAGGTTGATCTGATCAAAAGTCCTTTACACCTAACACAAAGGGTGTTATAAAGTAAAGTTTATTTGGGTTTACTCACACCACCCCACCTGGCGCTGCAATTGCTGTGCTCCGCAGCCTTACTGCGGGGGCGGAAGAGATTATTTCCTTAACAGGAGAGAGCCATGGCACGGATAACTGTTGAAGACTGTCTGAAAAACGTAGAAAACAGGTTCGCGTTGATTCACCTTGCCGCGAAAAGGGTCAGGCAGTTGAGAAAAGGGGCCGAACCCCTTGTGCGGGCAAAGAACAAAGACGTGGTAATCGCACTCAGAGAAATAGCGGCAGGCAAAATATACCCTGTTTCCAAGGATGAGCTGGAACGATTGAAACAGGGGGAAGCCGATATTGAGCCCGAATCTCTTCCAGAGCCCGAAGAAGTTACCGAAAGCAAAGAGGAACAATAGTATCACAGCATCTAGGGTTCAATAGGTAAGCTGCCATGTTTAAAAGAGATTATTACGAAGTTCTGGGTGTGCCTCGTGATGCAGGACAGGAGGAAATCAAGCGAGCTTATAGGAAGCTGGCCCTTAAGTACCACCCAGATCGTAATCCGGGAGACAAGGAGGCAGAGGAAAAATTTAAAGAAGCAGCAGAAGCTTACGAGGTCTTGAGGGATCCTGAAAAAAGACAGATATACGATCGGTTCGGCCATGAAGGCTTGGAAGGTAGCGGATTCAGAGGATTCACGGGATTCGAGGACATCTTTTCCAGTTTTGGGGACATATTCGAGGAGTTCTTCGGCTTTTCTACGGGTAGGTCCCGTAGACCCCGAGCCAGGCAGGGAAACAGCCTAAGATACGATCTCTCTATAACACTTGAGGATGCGTACTTCGGCAAAGAGGAGGAAATTGTTTTCCATAAACTCGCCTTATGTGAATCCTGTAAGGGGAGCGGCTTGAGGCGAGGGACAAAGCCTGATGTATGCCCTACCTGCCAGGGAAGAGGTCAAGTTATCCGCTCCCAGGGGTTCTTCCAGATAAGCTCCACGTGCCCTACCTGCAGGGGTGAGGGCCAGATAATCAGAGATCCCTGTCCCGAGTGTAGAGGGGCAGGTAAGGTTCGCATTGAACGCAGGATAAACGTCCGAATACCCCCGGGCGTGGATACAGGCTCCCAACTTCGACTGCGAGGTGAGGGAGAACCTGGAGAATTGGGGGGACCGCCTGGAGATCTCTATGTTGTGATACATGTCCAGGACCATCCCTTTTTTGCCCGCGAGGGGGATGACCTGATATGTGAGGTCCCAATTTCTTTCGTACAAGCCGCGTTGGGAGATACCATGACCATCCCTACCCTGGGCGATGACGACGGGACAGAACTCAACATCCCTCCAGGCTCACAGCCAGGCGAAATCATCAAGCTTTCTGGCAAGGGCATGCCCAGCATGAGTGGACACCGCAAAGGGGATTTGTATGTAAAATTACAGGTCAAGATACCCAGGAAATTAACGCCTAAACAAAGACAGCTATTGGAGGAATTTGCCAAGACAGAGGACTTGTCAATTTCACCAACAAAGAAAAGGGTAAAGCAATTGTGGAAAAAGATGAAGAGGTAGTTTGTTTACAACACTCGCTCTTCATGATAGAAGAAATAATCCGCATTTAAATATGGGAGTAGATTTGCAGGTATGCTGACAAAGAAAAAGAAAGAATATTTTCGTAAACTTCTCAATGAACGCCTTGAGCAGTTGCTGGAGGAGGCCAGTAAAACAGTCAGTGGCATGACGGACCAGGCAGATAATTTCCCTGACCCCACGGACAGGGCTGCCCTGGAATCTGATAGAAACTTCCTCCTGAGAATCAGGGACAGGGAAAGGAAATTAATAGTCAAGATCAAGGAGGCGCTTGAGAGGCTGGACAACGGGACTTTCGGAATCTGTGAAGCCTGTGGTGAGGAGATCTCAGAAAAGCGCCTTAAAGCACGACCCGTTACTACCTTATGTATTGAGTGTAAAAAGAAACAGGAAACCGAAGAGAAATTAAGAGGCATTTAGGGGGACCAACCCTTTCACTTTTGCCGAACCTGCTGTGGCTTGCCTGATTAGCGGGCCTTACCTTAACTGACTGTCTTTTGCCCATATCTTTTCTATAACTGCATTTGTCAAGCATGCTCAAGCACGTGGGCTGTCCTCATTTTGGATATCATAGTCCTCCTGTGATAGAGTAAAAGGTTATGGAGCAAGTCACCCGACACCCGGAAGAAATCATAACTACCCATATAAATGCAGATTTTGATGCACTCGCATCCATGATCGCCGCCAAGAAACTTTATCCCGGTGCTGCACTAGTGTTCCCGGGCGCACAGGAAAAAAATCTGCGCAACTTTTTCCTCCACTCTGCATCATATCTTTTTGATTTTCTAAAATTAAAGCATGTGGAGTTGGATAAATTAAAAAGGCTTATACTTGTTGACACCAGACAAAAGTCAAGAATAGGCAAGTTCGCAGAATTTATAGCTAAAAAGGAAATTGAAATCCACATTTACGACCATCACCCTGCCTCGGATGACGACATCCAAGGCCACATAGAAGTCATAAAGCAGGTTGGGGCTACCACCACAATCTTGACACAGTTGATCAAAGAAAGAGGGATCAAGATATCAAAGGATGAAGCCACACTTATGAGCCTGGGCATACACGAAGATACGGGCTCCTTTACTTTTTCCTCCACTACTCCCGATGATTACCATGCGGCTGCCTGGCTCAGCGCCCAGGGAGCCAATCACAATATCATAGCTGATATGTTAACACGGGAATTGACAGCCGAACAGCTATGGTTGCTCAATGATCTGACCAGGGCAGCTATCCGCAAAGTGATAAACGGAGTGGAGGTTGTATTTACAAAGGTGATACGAGATGAATATATCGGGGATTTTGCCGTCCTTGTCCATAAGTTGATGGAAATGGAGAACTTGAATGTAGTATTTGCCCTCGCTCAAATGGAAGACCGCATATATCTCGTTGCCCGAAGCAGAATCCCTGAAGTAAATGCTGGAGAGATAGCGGCAGCCCTGGGTGGAGGGGGTCATCATCAGGCTGCTTCAGCTACGATAAAAAACAAGACATTGGCCCAGGTAGAACGCTCCATAAACGCGCTGCTGAGAAATCGGATTCGACCGACAAGCAATGCCAAAGATATGATGTCTTCCCCGGCTATATCAATATCCCCCGACGCTACTGTCAAAAAGGCCGCAAACTTAATGACCCGATACAACATAAATGTATTGCTGGTTGTGGATGACAAAGTACTCAAGGGCTATATTACCAGGCAGGTTGTGGAAAAGGCGGTCTTTCTCGGTCTTGAGGATGCGAAGGTAGGGGATTATATGAATATCGAGTTTTCAACTGTGGCTCCGGAGGCCTCATTGAAAGTCGTGCAGGACCTGATAATCAAGAATAGGCTCAGGGTCCTGCCTGTAGTAGAAAAGGGGAAAGTCCTGGGGGTTATTACAAGAACAGATCTTCTGAATATTCTGGTGGGCGAGCCTGTGGTACCAGATCTTTTTATGGATGACAGGGCGCAAGGCCTACAGGTGAGAAGAAAGAATATGGCCAATATTCTAAGGGAACGCCTGCCTCGCGATATCGTTGACAAATTGAAGCATTTTGGGCAGATAGCTGACATTCTTGGCTACAGCGCTTACCTAGTGGGCGGTTTGGTCAGGGATGTGCTGTTACACAGGGAGAATTTCGACGTTGACATTGTTATTGAAGGCGACGGGATCCAGTTTGCCCATGAGTTTTCGAAACACTACGAGGTCAGGGTACGCAGCCACAAGAAGTTCGGCACCGCTGTTTTGATTTTCCCTGATGGATTCAAGGCAGATGTGGCTACAGCCCGTATGGAATATTATGAATCACCCGGCTCTCCACCCATTGTACGGACGAGTTCTCTCAGGATGGATCTTTATAGAAGAGATTTTACCATCAATACGCTCGCTATAAAGCTTAATCCAAGAGAATTTGGGATGTTGGTGGACTATTTCGGCGGCCAACGCGACATAAAGGAAAAGGTTATAAGAGTCTTACATAACCTTTCCTTCGTTGAGGACCCCACCAGGGTTTTCAGGGCTATACGATTTGAGCAGAGGTTTGGATTCAGGATTGGAAAGCTGACTTTGGCGTTGATCAAAAACGCTGTGAAAATAGATGCCCTGAAAGAAATCTCCGGCCACAGGCTTTTCAGCGAGTTGAAGCTTATTCTCAGTGAGCCTGATCCTATCAAAGCCATTGAAAGAATGAACGAGTTCAATCTTTTGCAATATATAAGCCCCGAGATCGTCTATAACGACAAAATGAAAAGGCTCCTTGAAGAGATAAAAAGTGTGATCGGATGGTACAATCTGTTGTACCTCGAGGGCCCGTTTACCCCATGGAAGGTGTATTGGCATGGACTTACTTTTCGTCTCGATTCCGGGCAATTCGCGAGACTGGTGGCATTCATGGGGATGAGGGATAACAAGACTAAGACAATGGTCTCCCAGAGGGAAAAGCTGCCGCAGTTGGCACGAGCTTTACACGGATTTTCAGGGGATAATTATGAGCTCTATACATTGCTGAATACGTATGATACAGAAATTCTTCTTTTTCTCATGGCAGCTACTTCTAGTGAAAGGACGAGACGTCTGATCTCCCTTTATTTTACGAAGCTTAAGGGCACGAGAGTGGAACTGAGCGGTAAGGAACTCATAGGTCTTGGAATGAAACCAGGGCCCATTTTCAAGCAGGTCTTTGACGATATACTTAAGGCAAGGCTGAACCAGGAGATACAGTCAAAAGAAGATGAACTGGCTCTGGTGACAGAGCGCTACCGGGACAAGTTGCAATAATTGATTTCAGGGAAAGGAGATTTTGGTAATGGCGAAGAAGCGAATTGTGAGCGGCATGAGACCAACAGGGAAAATGCATTTGGGCCATCTACATGGTGCACTGCTCAATTGGAAAAACTTACAGCACGAATACGAATGTTATTATTTCATAGCAGATTGGCATGCGCTCACAAGTGAGTATGCGGATCCCAGTATAATCAAAGAGACAACCTACGAAATCATAATGGATTGGATCTCCATAGGTTTGGATCCTGAAATCTGCACCTTTTTCATTCAATCAGAAATAAAGGAGCACGCAGAACTGCATCTGATACTGTCCATGATCACGCCCCTGCCCTGGCTGGAGCGAAACCCCACTTATAAGGAACAGCTCCGAGAGCTGACGCAGAGGGATCTCTATACTTACGGGTTCCTTGGCTATCCAGTACTGCAGGCTGCCGACATATTGATGTACAAGGCCCACGGTGTACCTGTAGGTGAAGACCAGGCACCCCATGTTGAATTGACCAGGGAGATTGCTAGACGCTTCAATCACCTCTATACAAATGTTTTTCCAGTGCCGGAGGTCCTTTTGACCCCTACCTCCAAGCTCTTGGGGATTGATCGTCGGAAGATGAGCAAGAGTTATGGAAACGCCATTTTTCTGACCGATAGTGACGAAGAAATATATAGGAAAGTCAGCCAGATGATAACTGATCCCCAAAGGAAAAGGCGGAACGACCCTGGAGACCCCGGTATTTGTAATGTTTTTTCTTTCCACGAGATATACACAGAGCGTGACAGGGTGCAGGAGATTGACTCAGCATGCAGAAAAGCTGAGATAGGATGCGTGGAGTGCAAGAAGCTGATGGCTGAGAGGTTGAACAAAGGCCTGGCTCCTATCAGGGATAAAAGAAGAGAGTTGGAAGCTGACATCTCAAAGGTCAAGGAGATAATGCGAGATGGATGCCAGAGGGCGCGGAATGTGGCCATGAAAACCATGGAGGAAGTAAGAGATGCTGTGAAGCTGCCGTAGAAATCGCTCGCTGTTCGCTGTATGTAGATCACTCATAACTTTTCGCCATGGACTATCAAATTAAGCTCGAAATATTTGAAGGACCATTGGATCTGCTTCTTCACCTGATCCACAAGAACGAGGTGGATATCTTCGATATACCCATTTCCACCATCACGGACCAGTATCTCGAATACCTCGACATGATGAGAGCCCTAAACATCAGGGTAGCCACAGACTTTCTGGTGATGGCTTCAACTCTTATTCACATCAAATCCAAGATGTTGCTCCCCGATTACAGACAAGACGGAGAGGAAGAAGACCCCAGAGTAGAAATAACCCGTCCTCTGCTCGAATACATGCATCTCAAGAGCGCTGCTGAGGAATTAGCCGATAGGGAAATGTTGGACAGGGATGTTTTCACCAGACCCCAGGACAAAGCTCTGCGGGACCAGGTCCAAAGCGATGGCCCCGAAGTAGACGCAAACGTCTTTCAATTGATAACCGCTTTCAAGCGGATCATTGAAACTCAACAGGTAGAAACTCGCCTGAGGATCAAATCTCCCCGCTGGTCCATAAGGGATAAAACAGCTTATATTCTTGACATGCTTAGGGCCAGGCAATCAGTATATTTTACAGAAATATTCCAGACCCAGGCAGTGCTTTCTGAGCTTATCGTGACGTTTTTGGCCCTATTAGAACTTATTAGATCGGGTTTGGTAAAGGTATACCAGCCTACAGACCAAAGCGATATCAAGCTGGAAGCCAAATTTGAAGAGCAAGGGGAAACCAATGAGTAGGTCTACCAAGCTAATTGTTGAAGCCCTGTTATTTTCCTCTGACAGGCCGTTGAATGCCAAGGAAATGCGCGCCTGGATACCTGATGCAACTGTTTCAGAGATTAATGAGGCGCTTCAAGAACTGGTGGAGGAATACATGCACTTGGGAAGAAGTTTTGCCGTAAAAGAGGTTGCAGGGGGCTACCAGTTTCGCACCCACCCCATGTTTGCCCCTTTTATACTTGCCATGCTTAAGACTTCTCCTACGCGTCTGTCCCGTGCGGCGCTGGAGACACTTGCGATTATCGCTTATAAGCAGCCGGTGTTGCGCCAGGAGATAGAGCGGTTGCGCGGTGTTGATGTAGGAGGTATCCTTAGATCTCTCATGGAAAAAGGGCTCGTACGAATTGTCGGAAGGAAAAATCTTCCAGGGAGGCCACTAATATATGGGACTACTAAGAAGTTTTTGGAGGTTTTCGGACTAAAGGACCTTAATTCTCTTCCCAAATTGAAAGAAATCAAGGAATTGGCAGATCATGAGCAAGACACTCATCAGGAAGAGGAGGCGGAGACGCCGAACCCCCCGAAAACCGGGCTCTCCTCAACCATTACTCCAGAACAGTAGTATCCCAGAGGCCCAGGAGGCCATAAGGCTTAACCGACTTCTGTCGCTCGCTGGAATTACTTCACGCCGCAAAGCAGATGAACTCATTTCCGCTGGAAGGGTCAGGGTAAATGGGAAAGTGGTCCGTGAACCCGGGTTTCGGGCTGTTTGGGGAAAAGACAAGATTCACGTTGATGATCGAGAGGTACCCGGGCCCCAAGGACGTATCTACATAATGCTGAACAAACCTTTTGGCTACATCTGCGCAATGAGCGATCCATTAGGAAGGCCCCTTGTTACGGAACTTTTGGATAATGTAAAGGAAAGGGTATACCCGGTAGGAAGGTTAGATTTTGACACAATGGGCCTACTGCTATTTACCAATGATGGTGAATGGGCATACCGCCTCACCCACCCCAGGTTTTGTGTCCCAAGGACCTATAAGGCAACCGTAGCAGGGTTTATGGAAGATGCTGCCATTGAGCTATTGCGCAGTGGGGTTAGGATACCTGGAGCGGTGCGTGCCAAAGGTAAAGTAACCCTTATTAGCCGAGACCAGCGGCAGACCGTAATCAGAATAACCATAACGCAGGGTATAACGCGGCAGGTGAGAAAGATGGTCGAAGCTGTTGGTTACCATGTCGTACATCTTCTCAGGACCGGTTTCGGCACCCTTGAATTGGGTAATTTGAAAGTTGGCGAATATCGATACCTTGAGACTGAAGAGGTTAACAAAATGAGAAAACTTGTGGGGATGAAGTCATGAAGTCAACTTCGCACAACCTTGTCATGTCAGCAATTTATGGGGGCAGAAAGGCTCAAAGGCCACCGGCAGGCAACCCTACCTCCATTGTATGCCATGGTCTCATGGACGCATGCGGAGTTACATTTCCAGAGGCCCATTTAAATCCAGAGGCAATGGCAGAACTGGCCCTGGCAGGCCATGAGATTATTGGTTTTGATACGGTAATGCCCGAGTACAGTGTACATCAGGAATCGGCCGCCCTTGGATGCGAGGTGGACTGGGGTGACCGAAACACCATGCCGGATTCCAAGACCTCACCTTATGCTGATTTCTCGGATATCGAGGTGCCTGAAAACATATTGGAGAAACCTTCCATGCGAGTTGTGTTAGACGCACTGAGCATATTAAGGAGACACGTAGGTGACAAGGTAGCCATATTGGGCAAGGTCATGGGACCATGGACCCTGTCTTACCATATGGCAGGCACGCAGAATTTTCTCCTGCATGTGGGTCTTGGTGAGGAAGATAAGATCATTAAGATGATGAGGCAACTTATGCCTGTTACCATTGAGTTTGCAAAGGCCCAATTCAGGGCGGGGGCGGATGTGGTCTGCCTGGCGGATCACGTCACTGGAGATCTTGCAAGCCCCAAGCATTATGAAAAACTGCTGTTACCCCTTCATAAAGAAATTACCCAAGAAATTGGTGGGCCATTGATATTGCATGTGTGTGGAAACTGTAACGACCGACTTGAACTTTTTGCCTCTGCAGGATTTGACGCCTATCACTTTGAGTGGCAGATGGGACCGAAAAATGTGGTTGACAGGATCGGCAATAAAATATCTTTGGTAGGATGTATCAATAACCCCCGAACCCTGTATCAGGGTACCCCGGAAGACGCTTTCACTCAGGCACGAGAGGCCATAGAAGCTGGTGTGCACATCATAGGGCCTGAATGCGCGATACCTTTGGCCACACCCCTGGAGAACCTAAAGGCGATAGTGGAAGCAGTAAGGCAAGGATATTGACCATTGTCAACAGGAGAACCCAGTATGACTCAAGCAGATTTTGAACAGGTCAAAGAAATCATCATTGCCGGCCGACACAAGGAGATAGAGTCTGTAGTCACTGACCTAATAGCAGGAGGTGTCGATCTGCATGAACTTATAAACTACGGCATGATAGCCGCGATGGATGTGGTTGGACAGAGGTTTGCAAGACACGAAATATTCGTGCCTGAGATGCTTGTCTCGGCCCTTACCATGCAAAAGGGATTAG
>CAZAKC010000064.1:0-1470 GCA_964485655.1 uncultured Desulfobacteraceae bacterium | reverse complement strand
CCTGTGGACAAACGCTTTGCCGACTCAATTGGAGCAGATGGATATGGAGCAGATGCTGCCGAGGCTGTGAGGCTTGCAAGGCAATTTGTAGAGTAGAGGAAATCGGACCTTCCCCTGGATAACATGCCTGTGCTCGATAATATAACCATAGAGGTTGATCCAAGAGAGGTCGTTCTTGCCCTTCATCACGGCAAAAGGGCGCCTGAGGAGCTTGTAAGCGAGGCTGAAACCATTTTTTCACAATGTAAGAGTCTCTTAGAGCCTCGGGTCGTATATGAGTGGATCGATGTTCACGGCCAAAGGGGCGAGTATGTCCTGCTTAAGTCCCCTAAAGACAATCATACCGTAGACCTTAGACTTGGGCCCCATGCAGATCTAATGGGCCATGCCAAAAAGGCGTTAGTGTCGGTGACAACCATTGGAGACAGGCTTGAAGGTTATATAGAGCATTGGAATAGCAAAGGTGACATACTGAAGGCCTACTTAGCTGATAGCATAGGCGTTGTGGCGTTGGCAAAGGCCGCAGAAGCCGTACGCACACTTGCTGAGACACAAGCCCGATGTCTCGGCTGGGGAGTCAGCCCCTCCCTTGCCCCTGGCTCATTGGTCGGGTGGCCGTTGTCCGGGCAAAGGCAGCTTTGTAGTCTAGTCCCCATTGGGCAAATCCAGGTTCACCTCACGGACAATGGAGTACTGAGACCATTCAAGTCGGTCTCGGCCATGATAGGTATTGGTCCTGGGTATGCAGATAAAAGGGTGGGATCCGTGTGTAGATACTGTACTAGGGCGGAAACCTGTTGGAGAAGGAGAAAGTAACGCTGTAACTTCGTCAAGACAGATAGATCCTCAATTACGGAATGCACAAGGAGGAACCATGCAAAGACCTAATTATCCAACACGGGAGGGTATCTGGGCAAAGGGCAAGAGAAGTGAAAAGGGCTATGATAAGTTACGAATTGGGATGCCGTATAAAGAGGCCGTAGAGCAATTTCAAAAGGCTATCATAGGAAGACATGACTTTGATCCAACTGCCCTTTTCGTCTGGGGCACTATGCAATCAACAGCAGTTTTGAACATCCTTAAGGCCGCAGAAAAGACGTTCGGCAAACAAGGCCAAGAAATGGTCAGAAGCGCCATAAAACAGGCTGGCTATGAGGCAATGACCGAACTATTAGAAAACTCAGAAATCCCGAATAACTTAGATGAAATAGAGCGCACCTCTTTTATCGTCACTGCGTTAAATACAATCCTTTATGCATCACTTGAAAGAGCAAGTATAACATCTAATAATTCATGTGAATTTGACATACTATGGTGTCCTCATCAAGATCGTTACACCGCATTTGACTGCCGAGTACAGCGTTATTTTGTGGAAGGCATGTTTGAGGCGTTAGAGGCCAAGGGCTATGGCGGATTTACGGCCAGGGTGGAGAGCCTGATTCCCAAAGGAGCTGAGTGCTGCCATTTTGT